>JAGUVP010000309.1 GCA_020062805.1 Candidatus Bipolaricaulis sp. | reverse complement strand
TCTTCTTCACCAGTTCCGCGTCGCCCAGCTCGGCCGGTAGAGGAACCTCCCTCTCAGAGCTATAGTCGCCGTCGTGGAATGCCAGATCGTCGCCTGTGAGCAAGTGGTGTTCGCTGGGGCCTCCACGGGAGTCTACGCCCGGAGCCGCGACGGGTGGTTCGGGGTCCTCCCCGGCCACGCGCCCGCGGTGTTCGCCCTGGCAGACGCCGAGCTACGGGTGAACACAGAGGGGGGCACACGGGTGTTCCACGTCCACGGAGGAACCCTCTTCGTGGCCCCGGACAACGTAACGGTGCTCACCGAACAGGCCTCCCCGGTCGCGTAGTTCGTCTCCTGAAAAGAGAAGGGGCCCTGGTCTCCCAGGGCCCCCTATGGTTGGCGCAGCGATCGCTACCGCGGCATAACGTTCTTGGCCTGCGGTCCCTTCGGGCCCGCCTCTACGTCGAACTCTACAACCTGTCCCTCGCGCAGGCTCTTGAACCCAGGCATCGTGATCGCAGAGAAATGCACGAACACGTCCGGGCCCCCATCCTGCTCGATGAAGCCGTACCCTTTCGAGTCATCGAACCACTTCACTTTCCCAGTGGCCATCCGGTTGTTCCCCCCTTTTTCCGTGTGTCTCGACCGTTCTACATGAGCCCCTGCGCTGCGAGGGAAAACCCCGAGCAGCCACCTCGGTGCTGCATTTCGTACGGTCCTGCAGAGGCTAGTATAGCCGCGCAAGGACGGAAGGCAAGTCCCTTGGATCGCCGTTGGGGTCGAAGTACACTCCACGCAGGACGGTACGATGGACCCCCAAGAGCAGGAGACCACGTTTCTCGAAGAGGGACAGCACCCCACCGAGGTGGATGCGCTCACTCTCTACCTCGCTGAGGTCGCCCGCATCCCCTTCCTCACGGAGGACGAGGAGCGGGACCTCGCACTCCGCATGCGCAACGGGGATGTCGGGGCCCGCGAACGCCTCATCGTGTCCCACCTCCGCCTCGTGGTCTCGATGGCCCGCGAGTACGGCGATGTGGGCCTGGACCTTGTGGATCTCGTTCAGGAAGGGAATCTCGGTCTCATCGAGGCCGTGGATCGATTCGACATCGAGCGCGGTGTCCGCCTTTCCGCCTACGCCCGGTGGTGGATCCGACAGACGATGGGCGCCGCGATCGAACGCCACGCTCAGCTGATCCGGATCCCCGCTCACTTGTTCCGGGCGATCGTCCGGTTCCACCGCTTGCAGGCAACGTTCGGAGCAGAAGAAGGAGAAGAGCGGGCTGACCTGTTCCTCGCTCCGGGGATGACCCTCGACCGCGTGCAACAGGTGGAACGGACCGTGGCCGACGTGATCTCGCTCGATAGCCCGATCGCCGACGAAGAGGGAACGGAGACCCTCGATGAGATCATCGCCGACGAGACCATCCCCGGCCCGGAGAAGGCCGCGCTCGAAGCCCTGTTCCACGATGAGCTCACGGCAATCGTGGACCGCCTGCCGGCGCGCGATGCCCAAATCCTCCGCTGGAGGTACGGCCTGGAAGGAGCGGTCCCCCAGACCCTGGCCGAGGTCGGAAAGGCCCTTGGGGTATCGCGTGAGCGAGCGCGGCAGCTCGAGGAGCGAGCCTTGAAACGCCTCAAGGAAGCGTGGGGGGAGCAAGCCCTCCAGTTCTACCGCCGCCTCATCGCTGACCTGTAGCGATCGATGTCAGGAGCCGCCGCGGAGCCTGCAGCCACGTAAGCATCGCAGAGGGGCTGTAGCGTCGGGCTTCATGCCCGACGGCCGGCAAGGCGGTTCGGTCGGTTGATGGTCTGACGGTTGGGGTGGAAGGCACAAGAAAGCCGTCGCAGACCTACCTGCAGCAGGCAGGCAAGTTGCGACGCTACGAAAACCTCTCTGAGGAGACCTGGAAGGGAGGAAGACGGAGTTCGAGGTTACGAACTGAACCGTCGTCCCGAGCTATCCTCCTGTGTTCCTGGTTCCCTCAGCGGCTTGGGGTTCCTCTGCGATCTCGGCGTACCCGGCGGTGAGCAGCTCTGCCCATCGGGGTTGCGTT
>JAGUVP010000329.1 GCA_020062805.1 Candidatus Bipolaricaulis sp. | reverse complement strand
GGGGGGGTAGCCGCCCGGAGGCCCCGCCTGGTATGCTGCGCCGGAGGTGGAGCCGTGAAGCAGTATGAGGTTGTTCTTTTGCGCCGTGTTGAGGAGATCGGGGCTGACGTGGTAGACCCAGACAAGATCGCTGCGGCCATCCAGAACGCGGTCAATGGCGGGTGGCGTCTATTCCAGATAGCAACAGGCGGCACTGCGCAGCGAAAGCGCATTGGAGCTGGCCCAGAGAGCTTAGTCTGTTGGGTATACCTTGTCTTCGAGAGAGAAGGCTGAGGCTCATCCTGCTTCACCACTCGAATATCGTGATGGCGAGCAGCCGCCACTCTCGATCCATCTTCACAAGGTACGTGTAGAAGTTGTGGGGTCGGATCGAGACATCAAATCGCCCCCACACGACGTACGCATCGCCTTCGCTGGTCCAGTCGGCCTCGCTGAACCTCGCTGTCGTCGGTGAAATGTGCTCCCGAACATACCTCTGCGCACGCCCTACTACCTGCGCTTCAGGGAAGAAAGACGACGGGAAGACCCCCGTCAGGAGGATCGTGCATCCGCTGACGGCGGCTAGCAGTAGCCACTTGCTCTTCTTGCGGTTGCCGCCTTTGTAGGCTTTGTAAGCCGCTCTGCCGCACAATGAGCCAAGCAGAAGTCCGAACAGGATGCAGACGATGCGCCATCCTGTCCCAAGGGTTGCCAAGAAGCCGACCGCAACTCCTGGGATCATGGCGAACAGCAGAAGGTAGAAGCGCTTCAAAGCCCACAGCAGGAGAAACATACACCCACGGAGGATCGTGGATTCTATCTTCGCCAGGTATTCATCAAACTTGGCCAGGTGTTCATCAAACCTGGGGTCACTTCCGCCCGCTTTCCCGCCGCCGACCCCGCCCTCGTTGCTCGTACCCATGGACTACCCCCCTGCACTTGCCCCTTAGCTACTCTAGCGCTCCTCTCCCTGACGGCGAAGCTCTACCCGTACCCCCTTGCGCACGAACTCTACCACGTCGTCTCCTGCCTGCCATCCGAGGTCATCGGCAAGCTCCTTGGGAGTCACGCTCCCGCAGCCTCTTCTCATGCCCGAGGATACCGCGCCTGCGGGTTAAGGCTCGTGTTCGGAGGGAAGATCCCCCCGGCCACGGAGGGCATTCCTGGCCTCCACGCTAGGGCTTAGGCGCTAGGTTCGGGTTCCTCTTCCGCCCCCGCGCCCCACTCTATCCCTGGGTCGCCCGACATCGCAGCCCCTTACTTGAACAGCCGCCGCAGGGCCTTGCCCGTGGCCCGGCCCGCCGCACGACGGGCCACCCGTCGGCCAACGCGCCCCCGCTTGACCGCGTTCACGTCGCCCATGATCCGGGCCAGCTTGTACAGGAAGCCACGCGCCTTCACGCTGTCACCTCCGTAAGCGAGATCTCAACCAGACGGTGAGGTGGGATCATGGTCACCGCTTGTGGAGCGTGAAGGGACCGAGCTCGAGTAGCGGAGTCTTCCCAAACCAGTTCACCCGCGTGCTCGTTACCCGCCGGTACTCGTACGTAACGTAATCCCCCTCGGAGTAGCCGAAGGCGCCCGCCTGCGCTTTGATCGTGAACGAGTACAGCGGGTCGGCGATCACCTCGTCGAGGATCCCCGCGCGGCGGTACATCTCGCCCAGATCCAACCGCACCTGCGGCCCGAACAGATAAACAGTCGTGGCTGTGAACTCGAAACCCATGTCCATTTCCATGCTCTGCCCTCCCACCTCCATCACCATGACCCACGTCCCGTGGATCCAAGCCGGGGGGCGGAGACCGAGGATCACCGGGGAACACCCACCCAAGAGGATCGCTAAGGCGATCAGCATTCCCAGGACGCCGACCTTTCGCTCCAACCTTCGCTGAGACCTGATCCTATGGTTCACGTTCGCCTCCTCGTCTCCCCTGCGGGCGGTCTACTCTGGGTCCGCCGACGTCCCTGGCGCACCTTCGGCACCCGGATCTTCCCGCCGTGCGAATCCCCTCAGATGAATCGCCCGAAGGTAGTCTCGGATGTCCGCAAGGTACACCAACACCGCGGCCACAGCGAAGAAGAGGATTCCGGAGACAAGCCCTGCCACGAGCCACGTCAACGCCGGCACGTACGCCGTGGGGAGCCACTGGTACCCCGCGAAGGGCTCACTGGGCCACAACGTGATGCACTGGACGATCCCGCCGATGATCGCCAGGACCCCAATCACTCCCAGGGCAACCGAAAGCGGCGTGGCGCTTCCCTGTTCGCTCTCCCTCCCGCCCATGCTAGTCACGTTCCCTCCTTGTATACGTCACTCCCCCGGTCCCGCTTGTGGAGTTCCGCGTGCCGTCCCCGGCGCACGAACACCACCACGTCGCCCTGGCCGCGGAGGGCAACTGTGACTGTTTGGCCGGGGCTTCTCTCACGCTTCCCCTCCTCCGAGGACGACTCGGGACCCTTGGCCGGGCGCCGGAGGGCCTCGACCAGGGCCGTTACTCGCCTCCGCCAGCGACCAGCTCAAGCTAGCGCTGTCGCGCAACCACGCTCCATTGGCCGTCCGCAGAGATCGCCAGAACATGGACCCCTCGCACACCGACAACCTTAGAGCCACTGTACGCGCCGATCACGTTCACCAAGAGATCCACGCGCCTGCCGTCCGCTGCGTATAGCCACACGATGAAGTTAGACCTGCCAGTGTGCTGGAACGTGAATTCGATGGTCCCGGCGGGCAGCACAAAAGGGGAGCTCACCGAGTCACCAGTGCCCCGCGCCTCCCAGGGTAGGCCCGCGCCGCTTGTGTGACGCGGCTGGCGAATCGTGACATCCCAAGCCCCATCGGCTTTGACCTCAAGCAGATGGAGTCCCGGCTTCGCGCCCCACAAGGCACCGGCTCGCACACCCACCACCGCAGTGCCTGAATATGACCCGATGACGTTGACGAGAAGGTCTACGCGGTTGCCCCCGGTATCGTAGAGCCACACGATGAAGTTGCTCCGGCCAGTATGTCGGAACTCGAACGTGGCCAGCCCCTCAGTTAAATGGAACGTATCCGTGACTGTGTCTCCTCTGCCCGAGAATCTGATAGGGGCGGGAGGAGGGGCTGTCACCGACACAGACCTGGCCGACGACCAGGCGCTTACCACCGACGGGTCCGCTTCACACCGTGTTTGGGCTTTCACCTGGTAGGTCCCCGTGCTATTCCAGGTCTTACTAGCGGTTGTCGAGGAACTCCACGCGGAGGATGTTCCATCGCCCCAATCGAACAGATACTGGACCGAATGCCCCTGGTTGCAGCTTGAACCCCCTGTCGAGTAGGTCAGGGACTGCCCTACTTCACCAGAGGACGGACCCGAAGGGATGTTCGGTATGGGAACCGTGTGCCCAGTGGGGGTGAGGTCGGCGCACCCTGCTAGACCTAAGAGGATCATAGACAGGCCCAGGAGAAGAACTGTGTCCACCTTTCGCTTCATCGTGTCCTCCTTCCCTCGCCACGCTTCCCGTTAAGCCTCCAGGCAACCTCCTCGCCCCGAAGCGCCTCAACGTCCAGGGCGAGGGGCTCCACCCGGTCAAGGATCGCCGCCCGCATCCTCCCTCCGGCGCAGCTCAACGTGCCTCCCGACGCGCCGGACCTCCATCAGCGTTACCCGGGAGCCACCCCCACACTCGGCAAGCTCCTTGGGAGCGGTGAGCCAGTACTCGCCCGGCGTGTTCCCGGCGCGGCCCGCAGCCGGCCGGTGCGCTTCCCCGGGTGGTTCCTCTTTCATGTAACAGCACAATAACATTGCGAAACTACCCGATCAAGTCCGGAAAAGGGATGAACTTGGATCCGCTGTCCTGATTCAGGCAGACGCCTCGTGGACGGGAGCGGAGGAGGAGATGCTGGCAGAATGGAGCCGTTCGCGCTCCGCGCTGGAGATCAACCCCCCGAGGGAGCCCCGTCAGACTACGGGAACGGGGGTGTCCGCGCCGGGCCGCGGTGGAGGACAGGGCAGGTGCTCGTCGGATGGTCTCTCGATGTGCTGGGAGCGGGTTCACCGCTCGGCAAAGCGAACGCTCTCTTCGGAAGGGGGAGAAGGGGCGGTACTGCGCTACTGGTGGGCCCGCCTGGACTCGAACCAGGGACCTCGCGCTTATCAGGCGCGCGCTCTAACCACCTGAGCTACGGACCCGCAGAGCTGGATCTTAGCCGCGCTCCCCGATCCCCTCAACCACAGGGCACTGCCCCACAGTAGCTCGGCTGCGCCGGGCAACGCACGGCTCTTGTGTGTGCGAACGGGGAACGCTATGATCGCCAGCGACCCAAATGCGAACAGGAGGGAGCCCGATGGCCAAGAGCGTAGCCGAGATGCTGAAGGATGTCCCGTTGTTCTCGTCGTTCAACGACAAGCACCTTCAAGCCGTCGCCAAGACGGCGAAGGAGATGGAGTTCGAATCTGGGACACCCATCGTCAAGGAAGGCGACCGCAGCAAGGTCGGTTTCTTCCTCATCCTCGAAGGCCAGGTTGAGGTACGCAGGGGGACGAAGGTCGTCTCGCGCCTCGGGTCCGGCCAGTTCTTCGGGGAGATGGCCGTGCTCGACGGCCAGCCGCGGTCAGCGGATGTCGTTGCGGTGACCCCCACGAAGTGCCTCGTCCTCGCGAGCTGGGATATCAAAGGTCTGATCACCACCTATCCCGACATCGCCCACGAGATCATCGGGGAGCTCACCCGCCGCCTGCGCCAGACGAGCATGGCCCTCTCGGAGTAGCGACCCACGTAGGGCCCGCTATCTTTGCTCCGCGTTGCTGACGCAGGGACAGTCCGCCTCGATTTGAGCGGCCCTTTCCTGGACGGTGGGGCCGGGGGACAGCCGGGTTGTTCGATCCAGTCCTGTGGTAGGCAACGAGCAGCACGGGAGGTGTTCTACCACCCAAAGCTGGCCGTACGACGCTACGTGACAGGTGATCAGGTGGCATCCCACCCGGTACAACGCGGGCTGCCGGCCACGCGACCAGCGCGTCGAGCTGCGCTGCCTATGTACTGAAAGGGACCGGGCCGAGAAAGGCTTCTTCCATAGCTCGGTTGATGGCTTGGAAGTCGTTCTCCAGGGCGAAGCACGGACGACGGTCAACCAGCACCTGGGCGCTCCCTTCCGCAATCAAGGATGCCAGGAGGTCCCAAGCCTGGGTGACCGCCTCTCTCCCGGGAGGTGGATCCGCGATACAGGTGTAGAACCCCGCATGGTGTAGCTCGTGAGCTAGCGCGGCAACGGCTGCGTTCCATTCGCTGATCTGCAGCAAGCCTACGACCATGTGCGGGAAGTGCGGCGAGTGCCCGTGCTCCACGGGGTCAATGTTTTCTGCGTCGGCTCCCGGCGCGAAGAAAGGGGGGAGGGCTTCGCTCGTCGAAGGGGCGGCTGAGCGCGGAAGGTGGGGCGTTTTCCGCTGTTCGCTGGGCGCACCGACTTCTCGCCGTCAAAGTTGAGGGGGCTGCTGCCGCTGGGTAGCATGCCCAACGGCGAGGAGGGGTACACACACGGATTGACGATAGAAAAGGGGAGAACTGACGATGGACGCAGTTCGACGTCACCGACTGGATCACATCGCCGAACATGTGGAAGCCCAATATCGGCGTTCTGCCGTACAGATTAACTGGGATCCCGTGTTCACGGCTCGTTATCGATGGGAGCACACGCAGCGAGTTGCCCACTATGGTGATCTGATCGCCAAGGCTGAGGGGCACGACCGTGAGCTGTGCATGGCCGCCTGTCTGCTTCACGACATCGCCTACTTCCACTGCGGCGAAGAGGAGGATTGGCGAGAGCACGGCCGCATCGGTGCCGAACTGAGTCGGCCCGTGCTCGCCGATGCCGGGTTCTCCCGCGAGGAGAGCGACACAATCCGTTACGCGATTGCCATCCACGTGGACGGCAAGGCGGGGTTCTCTCATCCCCCCACCCCGGTCGCCGATGTGGTGAGTGATGCGGACAATGTGGACCGGTTCAGTGCAGTTCGTGTCGTGCTGTGGTGCATGACTGAGCGCGATGACCTTCAGAAGATGGCGATCATGTTGGGCCAGCGGGTAGAGCGGTTGCGCACGTACCGTGAGCGAAGCCCGCTGAAGACAGCGACTGGACAGAGGTTGTTCGCAGAACAGGTGGATCTTCAGATCGCGTTTTTCGAGGCGATCATCGGTGATGCAGCCATTACGAGACTCCCCTGGCGGGAGAAGGAGCCCCTGCTCGCCGACGAGCTCGTCCCTGACCTTCGGGATCGTGCAGCTCGGTAGGGCGGCCGCGCACTGCCGTGAGGGGCTACGTCTGAAGGGGGTGCTTGGCACCGAAGTTCAGGCTTGGCTGAACTGCCCAGCCGGCAGAACGGCGACGGGAGTTGGGCATCCGAAGACGGGGAGCGTATGCGGTAGCAGCCACCGTGGGGGTCCTCAAGGTCCTGCGCCTGTTCGGGGGGGGATTCCAGGATGGACCAGCGGAGCATGGGCGTGAGCGGCGCGCCGTAGGGATGAGGCCAAGGGACGCGTGAGGTCTGGCACCGATTACGTCGCCTTCTTCCGGAACGTCAACCTAGGACAGCGCGGCGGCCCGACGAAGGCCCAACTCGAGCGCGCGTTTCGCCAAGCCGGCGCAGCTACAGCCGCATCGTTCCTCAGCAATGGTACGTTGATCTTCTCCGTCTGGGATGAATCCCGGCACCAGGCCTTGGTCCAACGTGCCCGTCGGATCCTTCAAGAGTGGTGCGGGTTGCAGGAGCCGGCCTTCTGCCGCAGTCTGCAGCACCTCGGCGACCTCATCTGGGGTGATCCGTTCGCAGAACACGATGCGCCGGCGATTGCGGGGCGGTTCGTCAGTTTCTTCGATCCCTCCATCGCCAACGCGATCGCGCTCCCCCTGGAGTCAAAGACCGGGGATTGCACGGTCTTCCAGATCGTGGCTGGCGATGCATTCAGCGTCACCCAGAGGGTCGCCGGGAGGACCGGCTATCCCACGCCAGTGCTCGAACGCGCGTTGAAGACGCCGGTTACCACGCGCGGTTGGGAGACGATCCGCCGTCTCGTTTCCAGATGCGCGTGATACGGACCAACTGCCTCGCGGTGTGGAGGGGGAGAACGTCTGCGGCCGCGTACGGAGGAGACCCACAGGCTGAGATGTGCGGGAGGCGGCCCGACGAAGGCCACTTCTTGTTCCGGACTGCAACACGCCGTACCATGCTTGTGCAGATAGCAATAGGATGCGCCGCGGATGTTCCATGAAGACAGCGCAGGCGTCGCCGAAGGAGGAAGCACCGATCGTGGACTACCGAGTGCCGACGGAGAGCGAACGTGATGTGCTGTTCCGGATGATCCTCGACCAGCTGGGAGGACAGTCCGAGGGGGCAATGGCCTTCTTGGGGATGACTGCCGAGCAGTTCGCACAGGTCTATCGGGCCACCGGTGAGGTGCGCGTCATCCGGGCTGACGGGGACGAAGTCGGGTATCTCTGGATCGAGGAGCGCGACCGCGCGTTGCACGTTCACGCCATCATCCTGTGCTCCGGCGCACGTGGTCAGGGGATCGGAACGCGTGTCCTGCAGGCACTGCAGCACGAGTTCTCCTCGCGTGTCGACGCCATTGAACTCGGGGTACAGGACGAGAACACAGCGGCGATTCGGTTCTACGAGCGGGCGGGGTTTCAAAGGGTCCCAGTTGAAACTGCGCCCGGGTTTTCCATCATGCGCCTGCCGTTGTAGAAGCCGGACTTACCGGCAAAAAGGGATAAGTTCTGTTCGGTAGAGGGCAGTGGCGAGCCACCTGCCTTTGGTAGATCGAACTTGGGGTTCACCTCAGCAGGAACCCGGGCCGGTCCGACGCTAGATCCCCTTACGGGCGAACGCCGCCACCGTTCCGGCGAGGGTGGTCCGCACGATTGGCGGATGTCGTTGCGGTGACCCCCACGAAGTGCCTCGTCCTCGCGAGCTGGGATATCAAAGGTCTGATCACCACCTATCCCGACATC
>JAGUVP010000085.1 GCA_020062805.1 Candidatus Bipolaricaulis sp. | reverse complement strand
GGTCTTCGCCGCGCTGGCCGGCGCTCCGCTCACCTGTTACGTCGTGCTCCTGCGGCCGCTGGCCGGCCGCCAATCGCATCCGCGCTTCTTCGCCACGGACGAAGACACCTACGCCACGGCGCTGATGTTCCTCGCCGAGCGCTATCAGCGGTTCCTCTCACGCGCCGACTCCAATGGCGTCATCGTGCTCGACAGCCGCAGGCCCGAGGTCGACGACCGCACGCGGCGCTTCTTCGAGCGTCTCCAGCGCGAGGGCACCCCATATCTGCAGCTCGACCGGATCGTCGACTCCCTGCTGCTCGGGCCCTCCCACCACTCGCTCGGGCTTCAAGTGGCCGACCTGGTCGTGGCCTCGACGCTCGCCGCGCGCCGTGGCCAAGGCGACGCGTCGCGCTGGCACAAACAGCTCATCCCGCTCTTCGCCGCACACCCCGACACGAAGGTGGTCGACGGCGTCGGGCTCGTCGAGTTTCCTGCGCGCGCGAAGGGCGAGGCGCCGCCGCCGAGCAAGCTCTTCACGGTCTGACGGGCTCCTCGCCGATGTCAGGTTTCGAGCGGTGCTCGCTACCTCCTATCCGTGACAGTCCCGCGGCTCTACCTCAATCACATCGCGAACTTCGACTGGCTGATCGCCCTGGAGTTCGGGCGCGTCGACGACGCTCAGCCGCCCGAGAACTGGCGGGGCGTCAGCGACGCCTTCGGCTTCCTCCACGCTGCACTGGACGGCCCGGAGGTCGGCTTCAAGATCGTCGACTTCTCCCGCTTCGATCCAGAGGATCGGGAGGTGGCAGCCATCTGGCACGGCCCTCGCTTCGACGCGCCGGTCCTCGGCCTTCGCGCGGTCCCTGCCGGGGAGATCGTCCTGGCGGCGCGGGCGCTGTTCGGGGATCGCAGCTCGATCAACCGCGAGTTCTTCAGCGCGGCCATCGACGCCGACGGTGACGAGGCGCTCGCGTTGTGGCTCGCCTGCCTTCAGGCGGGCGACGCCATGGCGCACTTCGGGCTGGGCTACACGCTCTACGAGCTCGGGCGCTTCCCGGAGTCCTACCGCCACCTGCGTCACTACACGGAGATCGCGCCGTGCGGCAGCTGGAACTGGTGCTGGCTCGGCAAGGCCGCAACCGCAGTCGGCGAGACGACCGAGGCCCGAGCGGCCTTCAACCGCGCGCTCGAACTCGAGCACGACGGCGAGGAGACCGACGCCCGGGAGCTGCTTGCGGAGCTCGATGCCGGCGCATCTGGTTCGCTACCGCCGGACGACCAATCGTGAGCGCCAGGCACCTCAACTACTGGGACTACGACCGCGACGCCGCGTTGCGCTGCCCGTCGTGCGGATGGTGGGGCCGCGGCGCCGACAACGAGGACTACTTCGAGGAGCTCCTTGGACATTCGCTGCCCGGAGTGCGATCGCATGCTGCTGATCGTCGCGTTGCCGACCACCGAGGAGACGCGAGCTGCCGCCGCTGCCGGCAACGCGCGAGCGAAGGCCGAGCTGCCCAACGTCGATGCTCGCGAGGAGCGGCTGAACCGCGCCCAGGATCGCGAACTCAAGAGCGCCGACCAGCTCCCCGACCTCGAGGGAGACACGCTTCGCATCGACTGGGACCTCGAGGAGCGAGACGGCGAGCACTGGACCGTCCTGCGCCACCGCGATCGCGAGGTCTGGCGCGAGCTCGCCTACTACGAGGGCTACCAGCGCTTTGCGGACGTCTTCAAGCTCCTGCACGAGCGCTATGGCTCGCGCCTGGCGGAGGTGCGGCCGACGACCGCCAGCGAGGTCTACCTCTACGGCGACAAGCTCTCCGCCCCGCAGGTGATCGCGAGGCTCAACGCGTCGCTGAACGCCCGCTGACGTCTCGGAGTCAGCCGGCGTCGTGCTGCCATCGGCACGTGCCGTGCAGCTTGCCGTCGTCGCCGAGGTCGAGGTCGACGCAGGCCAGCCGCCGCAGGCGCTGTGCGATCTCCGTGCGCTCGGTCAAGAGCGCGGCGAACTGCTCGGCCCTCTCGTCCAGCCGCTCGAGGTCGTCCTGTGGCTTCTCCAGGAAGCGATAGAGCAGTACCCAGCCGTCGAGCAGCGGGCGGTCACGCTCGACGAACCGGCCTGACGGTGCGAACCGGCGCAAGCGCTCGTACTGGTGTGGCGTCGCGAGATGCGCGGCGCAGGCCAGCACCTGGACCAGTGCCGTGAACGGGTCCTTGTCGGCGCGGATCTTCAGCTCGCCGACGATGGGTGTGCCGTCCTGGCAGCTGGCGAGCAGCAGGTCGACGAACAGCCCCGTGCGCCACGAGCCGCCGTCATCGTCGAAGACCGCACGATCGGTGGTCCGCGTCGGGGCGATCTCGTAGTCGACGTAGCGGGCCTCGAGCGCCGGCTTCCCGTGAACCTCCAGGACGCGCTGCTCGCGCAGGTGCCAGGCGACATGGTGCGTCTTGACGATCTCGTGGCGCGGCTCGGGCGCCTTCGGCGCCCGGCTCGGGTTGCTGTAGAAGGCCTGCGGGTTGTCGTAGGACGCGAACGTGGCGACGCTCACGTCGAACTCGGCGACCAGCGGCGACGGATCGCGGATGAGGTCGGCCGCGAGCTCCAATCTCTGGGCGTAGCTCATGCCGCAGACGCGCTTGTAGTACCACTGGATCGACGTCCGTGGGATTGGGTTGCGCACGCTCATACGGGCCACCATCGCGCATCCGGCTGGACGTCGACACCATCGAAGAGGTCCCCGAAGCGCTCGGGGGCATCGGTGTGGACCGGCACGACGCGCTCGGCACCGAGCGCGGTCACGAACCGCCCGAGATCCTGCGGCGTCGCATGCCCGGAGGCGTGGACCGTCGAGAGTCCGACGTCGAGCCGCTCCAGGCGCGTACCAAGCGCGGCACCCTGGTCGCGTTCGAGATAGCCCGGCCACATCGACCACACGGCCTCCGCGCCGTCGAGGCAGCGCGCGCGTTCGAGCTCGTCGAGCATCGAGGCGCGGCACGTCATGACGAAGTCTTCCGGTCGAGCGCAGAGCTCCTGGGGATAAACGCGGGCCGCCCGCACCGCCTCTACGCACTCGTACGCGGCCGCGTCGATCACCCGCCGGCGCTGGCTGCGCGGCAAGTACACGCGCACACCTTCCCAGCCAGACTGAGGCACGGTCGATCGGCCGGTCGCTGCGGCGATCGAGGCCGCGTAGAGATCCATGACGAAGGTCCGCCCAGCTCGCCGCGCAGCGCGGTACAGCGACACCAGGCGGTCGACGTTCTGCGGCGAGTAGAAGGCGAGCGCCATTCCCGCGACCGCGACGAAGCGCGCTGCGCACTCGTCCTCTACGTCCTGCTCACTCATCGCAGGGCGACCGTCGCCGTGTGCGGCGACACGGGTGCCTTCCATGAGCACGACGTCGACGGCGCCGACTGCCCGGGCGAGCGCCGTCAGGGTTTCCGGCTTGCGGCCGTGCCCCCGGACGTCGCCGGTGTAGAGCAGCCGCCGGCCGTCCGCCTCCACCAAGATCGCGTAGGCGTCAAAGGCGCTGTGGTCCACAAGCCACGGCGTGACGGCGAACGGCCCCACCTGGAAGGTCCGCCGGTGGTGGAGATGACCGGTCGCGTTGAAGGGCCTGCTGGCGGGGACGAAGAACGCCGCCTCGGCCAGGATCGCGGCGGTCGCCTCGCCGATGTAGATGGGCACGTCTTCGTCGACGAGGTCCGCGAGTCCGGAGTGGTCCGGGTGCCCGTGAGAGATCACGACTCCCCGCAGGGAGCCGTCGCCGCGCGCCCACAGGCCCGCGACGTCCGGCAGCAGGTCGCGCTGAGCGACGATGCTCACCTCCAGCGGGAGTCCGACATCGAGGACGATCCGTGCGCCCTGCGCCTCGACCTCCACGAGCGTGCCGCCGATCTGTCGGGCGCCGCGATGGATGCAGACCTTCACGGCGACCGAGTCGCGTCGGACATCATCGAGCTGACAGCGCTCGCGGCGACCACGACACCTGCGACGTCCACGTCGGACGTGACGCCAGGCCAGCAGGGCGCACGAACGGCCCTCGGAGTCAGCTCGGGATCAGCAGGCCGTCCGGCGAACGCCCGATGCGGCCACGGTCGATCGCCAGCTCCACCTGCTTGCTG
This sequence comes from Candidatus Bipolaricaulis sp., assembly GCA_020062805.1. GTDB lineage: Bacteria > Bipolaricaulota > Bipolaricaulia > Bipolaricaulales > Bipolaricaulaceae > Bipolaricaulis. Next base: position 187 of record JAGUVP010000085.1, on the reverse strand, counting down.
ACGGCCTTCACGGTGGAACCACGAAGCCGGCCGTAGAGCTGGGCACGGTCAAGTCCCGCCGCGGCAACCTTGGGGCTCGTGCTCCCGACCAGGACCATTGCGCACGTTCTCTGCGTCATGGTCCGCGGATGAGCGGCGACGAGCGCCATGATCGCGACCGTCGCATGCGGATCGACCGCCACCGGCT
>JAGUVP010000196.1 GCA_020062805.1 Candidatus Bipolaricaulis sp. | reverse complement strand
GTCAGTCCCCTTCGTGCGCCGTGCCCACCAGGGGCGCCGTGATCGGTCCATCGGCCAGTTGTGCGTGGCGCATGGTCGAGCCGTAGGTGTACGGCGTGGCCAGCACGGTGGGCACCCCGTGGAAGTTGTGCTCCGGTGGCGGCGAGGCCACCTGCCACTCGAGCGTGGTGGCGCTCCAGGGGTTGGCAACGGTCTTCGGGCCCTTGATGGCGCCGTGCACCATGTTGCCGATGAACAGCACGAAGCCCAGGCCCAACACCGCGGCGGAGATCGACACGAACAGGTTCACGTTCTCCAACTCCTCGGGGTAGTCGGCGATGCGGCGGTTCATGCCGTTGGTACCGAGCCAGAACATGGGGATGAACGTGGTCTGGAAGGCCAGGCCGATCCACACCGCGAAGATGTTGGCGAGGCGCTTGTTGTACATCCGACCGCTGATCTTGGGGAACCAGAAGTGGGTGCCGGCCAGGAACCCGAACACGACGCCGCCCATGATCGTGTAGTGGAAGTGGGCCACCACGAAGTAGGTGTCCTGCAGGTTGATGTCGGTGGCCACATCGGCCAGGAAGATGCCGGTGACCCCGCCCATGAGGAACTGGAACACCCAGATGAACCCGAACAGCAGCGGCGGTTCGAGGCGCAGGCGGCCCCGCCACATCGTGCCCAGTGCCGACAGGAAGATGATGCCGGTCGGTATGGAGATCGACTCGGTGAGGAACATGAACGGGGCGTGGAAGTAGTTGGCCATGCCCGAGGTGAACATGTGGTGCGCCCACACGATGAGCGACAGGCCGACGATGGACAGCATCGCCACCACCGAGGCCTTGTAGGCGAACAGCGGTTTCCGTGACATGTGGGTGATGACCTCGAGCGACAGCCCGAAGCTGGGCAGCACCATGATGTAGACCGCCGGGTGCGAATAGAACCAGAACAGGTGCTGGTACAGCAGCGGGTCACCACCGCCGGCGGCGTTGAAGAACGTGGTGCCGGCGATGCGGTCCATCTCCACCAGCACCAAGGCGCCGGCGAAGAACTGCGTCACCGTGAGGCTGAGGATGGAGGCGGACACCGCGCCCCACACGAAGATCGGCAGCCGCCCCCACGTCATGCCCGGCGCCCGCATCGTCGCCACCGTCACCAGGATGTTGAGCCCACCGAAGATGGAGGACAGACCGAACGTGATGACCGAGACGATGAACAGCGTCTGACCGTGGTTGTTGACCGTGCTGAACGGCGGGTAGGCGGTCCACCCGGAGTCGAAGCTGCCGACGGTGGGGGCGAGGATGAGCCCGAGCGCCACCGGCACGTTCAACCAGTAGCTGATGGCGTTGAGCCGGGGGAAGGCCATGTCGTCGGCGCCGATCATGATCGGCACCATGAAGTTGCCGAACGAGCCGAGCACGGCCGCCACCGCCACCGCCACCATGAGGATGCCGTGCATGCTCATGACCATGTTGAAGCGTTCGGCGTTCATGATCGTCTCGCCGGCCTGGGACAGCTCGATGCGCATCAGCAACGCCGAGATGCCGCCCAGCACCAGCACCGCGATGAACGTGGTGAGGTACTGCACCCCGATCACCTTGTGATCGGTGGAGAAGCTCAGGTAGCGCCGCCAACCCTCGATGGCGTCGGGACGGGCGGGCAGGCCCCGCCACTCCCGCACCCAGGTTCGACCGAGGCCGATGCCGTAGAGCCAGCCGACCAGGCCGAGCGTGTAGCCGAAGACGAGCGCCACCTCGCTGTTGACGCCACCGAGGCCGGCCAGCACCGTGACGGTGATGCCGATGAGGTAGCCGACGAGCGCGCCCACCATGGCGCGGACCAGAGGCCACATTGGTTCACACTCCCGTTCGCAGGCTGTTGAGGTACCGGTCGAACTCGGCGCCGGAGACCACCCGCACGGGCACGGCCATCTTGGCGTGGTCCAGCCCGCACAGCTCCGCGCACTGGATGCGCAGGTTGAAGTTGTCGGCGTGGTCGCCCTCGCGCTCGGGGGTGACGTAGAGCTGCGTGGTGCGCCCGGGCACGTTGTCCAGCTTCACCCGGAACGCCGGGATCCAGAACGAGTGCACGATGTCGATCGAGGTGAGGTCGAAGCGGATGCGCTCGTCCACCGGCAGCACCAGCTCGTCGGTGGCCACCGCACCGTTCTCGTAGGTGAACTGCCACGACCACCATTGCGCCTGCACGGCGATGACGTGGTCG
>JAGUVP010000014.1 GCA_020062805.1 Candidatus Bipolaricaulis sp. | reverse complement strand
CCCTCGCCGCCCTCGGCCAGGTCGAGATCCTCGCCGACGGTCGCTACACCGGCGAGTAGCCCAAGGGTGGCTCGTCGGTCGTTCCCCAATCGGGTAGGACCGTTCCCAAGGTGGGAACGAAGAGAAACGGGGACGAGGGGGGAAGGGATCGTCCGCAACGCGCGTGGATGCCAGACCCAAGCTGTTCGTGATCGGGGACGAGGATGCCCTTGGCTTAGCTGGGGCAGCTTGTCGAGATCCCCATCGCGCTCCGCTTCAGCGGCAGCATGTGGATCGACCTAGATGCAGGGTTCCTGGACCTCTATTTGACAGAGAACTCCTTGGCACCCTAGAATCTCCACACCTTGGCGAGGAAAGCCAGGATGCTTCTGGTGGTGGCAAGCCGCGCAAGGAAGTGGCTCTCTAGTACGTGGACCGCGGCCGTGCATCTCCCGTCGGCAGCCAAGGCTAGGCTGTACCGCGCTGCTCGCAGAGCAAGACGGATCAGGAGGTGTCTGCGACGGGCCCTAACGCTTGGAGCTGCAATCGCTGCCGTGACAACCCTTGTGTTCACCTACTTGGGGACACTCCAGCGTCAGTACATCATCCTCGCTAACCCAGTCGATGGTGATTGGATAAGTGGCCAAGTCCGGATTGGAGGACACGTTGCTCAGGCTTACGTGGCAGTCGATGTGACATTAGCTCCAACGGATGGCCCTCATATCATGAGGGCTACGGAGTTCCCCACGATACTCAATACCGAATCACTCTCAGACGGCAAATACACCCTGCTCGTGAAGGTCTACACCAAAGCTTTTGGCCTGTTTAGGTGGCTTGGTCAAGTCACATCCGTCCAGGTCCGAGTGAAGAACACCGCCCCGCAGGTCAAGGTTAGAGGTCTTCAGGAACACCAGGTGGTCCGCAACACAGACAAGGTTGAGGTGCTCGTAGACAGGGGGTATGTAGAGCAACTGACCCTTGATGGGAGCCGGCTGGTCTGGGGTGCACCCGCTGAGAGCATGTCGTTCACGATTGGGTCCCTTGGCCTACTGGACGGGCCTCACACGTTGACCATTGTTGCCAAGGACGAAGCTGGCAATAGGGAGGAACCGAAGCCTGTTCCCTTCATTGTGGACAACACCCCCCCTGTTGTCTCTGATCTGGGGCTTGAAGACGCGCAACTTGTCAGCGGGATCCTGAACCTAGAACCCCGGGTGGATGATTCCACTCGGACTGAGGTATCGTGGTTTGTTGATGGGGAATTGCGGTTCGTGGGATCCCGCTACGAGTGGGACACTGAACGTGAGCGGGAAGGGACACGTATCCTCGAACTTCGAGCGACTGACGCTGCCGGAAACGAGGTGTCAGCGTTCATCAGCGTAGTGGTTGACAACACGAAACCGTCGCTCCGAGCGAGTCTCCCAGGAGGTGCGACTGAGTTCTTTCGCTACAGCATTCTTCCCATTGATGTCATCTCTAGCGAAGAGGTAGTTCTGTCCCTGCTGATCAACGAGCAGGAGGCCCTCCGTTCACAGCCGCCTGGACGGCTCCTAGTAGATCTGAGCGCCTATGACCATGGGGCCTCGCTACGCCTTTCGATCCGAGGCAGTGACCTTGCTGGCAACGAAGCAGATCCCGTTGAGGTTACGATCACTGTCTCCTCCAATCTATGCCCGTTGGCAAGGTCACTTGTGACCTATGACACAGCCAAGCTGCGGGTAGCCGCCATGCTGATCATGTTCATGGCTGCAGTAGCATGGTGGTCCACAGAGATATGACATGACATACGAACAGATGAAATGGCTTGCGTTAGCCCTTCTGTTCGTCATGTTGGTGGACGTTATTCGTACTCCGATACCCCCTCAGGATAATTCTGCCTCCGTACACTCCGAGCTTGCGCCAGCGGTGTCCATGGCTGTCGCTGATTACTCGTCCTGGCATGAAAGGCACTTCCGCGGGGGCTTTGGTGCAGTCTCGCTCTCCGCTGTTGTGGGAAGCACAACCACGTCGCTTGCGGACACAGGCCACGACCTGTTTGGAGCTGTATGGTCTTTCCTCATCCCCGGGCGCGTCATGGAAGAGATCGTCGGCCCAACGTTCGCCCACACCGCTGTGAGCTTCGAAACCGGGGGCTTCATTGCCTGGAGCAGCGCCCACGGCGCGCAAAAGGTTGAGTTCTCCTGGGCGATCATGCGGCTTGCTGTGGGGTGGGAAGTTGCCGACTTCCCGTTCCCGGGAGTCACGTGGCGAGTGGGGGGACTCCCAACTATCGCCTATATGCCGGGCGGAAAGTGGGAGTTGCTCGTGGGAGCGTACATCCTCCTGGAAGTGAGACTCCCAGTTGCGGCAACAACGCCAATGGGCGCAAGGTGACCTCGCATGCGCCCTCACTGGCTCGACCAACTGAGCTTTGTGGGTCGTTGGCAGAGGCCAGCATGCGCGAGTCAGACCAGAGAGGTCTCGCTTGTCGTCACCAGTTAGGCCTGATCGTCCCCGAGATGGGAACGTCGCGCGCAAAGCGGAGTGCTCCTTATTGCTGAAAAGACCCAACTAACCTATACTCCGGCCTCGTGGGAATGGCGATCGGGATCGACATCGGGGGGACGTTCACGGACGCCGTCGTCCTTGGAGAAGGCGGGCCGCGCCTGTTCAAGTTCCCCACCACGCCCGATGACCCCGCCCGGGGCGTCCTGACTGCGCTGGGAGCGCTGATCGCACGGGGAGAGATCGTGCCGGGGATCGTGGCGCGGGTCGCCCACGGCTCAACGGTGGCCACGAACGCCGTCCTCGAGGGGAAGCTGGGGAAGACGGCCCTCGTCACCACGGACGGGTTCCGCGACGTCCTGGAGATCGGCCGCGAGCGCAAGTACGAGCTCTACGATCTCTTCATCGAGATGCCCAAGCCTTTGGTCGCGCGGCCGTGGCGGCGCGAGGCCACGGAGCGGCTGGCGCAGGATGGCACGGTCGAGAT
>JAGUVP010000270.1 GCA_020062805.1 Candidatus Bipolaricaulis sp. | reverse complement strand
CGCCTGGGCTTGAGCAGCGGCCTTCGCCGCTGCGGCAGCCTGAGCCTGCGCCAGAGCCGCGACATCCTGGAGGAACGGCTGGTGCGTGGTCTGCGCGATTGCCGGAACGATCATCCCCGCCAACAGCAAGACCAACGCGAGAGACCTACCGAATGCTTTTCCCATCTGAACCGCCCCCTTCCCTCGCGGGGAGAGAATATGTCACTATAGCACTCGGCCATAGCGCACGCCACCATATACACCCTAGTCCAGGGAAGGTTCCCGAACGGGGATCACGTCTGGGCACATGAACACCCTGTAAGCTCGGTTCACAAGCTCACAATGAGTTTGGTCACCGGACAGGGTCTGCGCCAACCGCCGCGGCGGTAGTGGCGTTGAGCGATCTCGCCCACGCGAAGATGGCCTGCGCGCTTCTCCTACCTCGCCTGCCGATTCAGTACGGTCCGTGCGAAGAGCCGGCCAGATGCGCCGCCCAGCGGGCTTCGTTCACGGGAACACCGGTCTAGCGTTGGCGGTTGAGGAGCCCGAACGAGCGCAGATGAACCTCCAAAGTGTCTGGATCGAGAAACCGAAACGCTCTCACCCCGACCCGCAGCGCCCCCGCGACGTTCTCCGGGAGGTCGTCGAAGAACAGCGCCTCAGAAGGCTCGCATCGTTCCTCATCGAGGATCCTCCAGTAGAAACCGGGATCCGGTTTGACAAGGCCCATCTGATGGGACGCGTACACCGCGTCGAACGACGCGAACAGGCCGGATCTCTGAAGCGCAGGCCAGTGCGGATCCATTGTGTTCGTCCCTGCTACCACCCGAACGCGTTTTCGGACCCTGGCGAGCAGCGCCAGCACGACCGGATTCAGCGCCGGACGGAATTCCTCTTCCCAGAGCTCCTCTTCGACATCCCGGCCCGTCTTCTGGTGGAACCGAGCCCAGAACTCCTGCGCGGTGAGCGCCCCCGCCAGCAGAAGATGGGTGTCCTCCACGGTGAGCGCCCGGAACGCCTCCGCTGTCATCCCCAACTTGTCCGCCATGGCAGGAACCGAGTCCGCGTGATCCACCACAACGCCCCCCAGATCGGAGATCACCAGCTTCACCGGTCACCCCTTCTGCGCCGAGAACAGCCGCGCTCCACCTACAAAGTACCGCGACAGCCCGAAGAAGAGCAACACCATGGGGATAGAAGCCAGCACCGCTGTCGCCATCATCGCGCCTTCATCGGTGAACTTCTCCTCGGCAAACAGGGTGATGTAGAGAGGGATCGTCTGCATCTCGCGGCTCTGAGCGATCAACAGCGGCCAGATCAGGTTATCCCATTGGGAGCGGAACGTGAGGATGGCTAGGGTGGCGATGGCCGGCCAGCTGCTGGGGAACACCACACGCCACAGGATCTGCACTTCGCTCGCGCCGTCGATGCGGGCGGCGTCGAGGATCTCATCGGGGAACGTGAGCAAGTACTGCCGCATGAGGAACACCCCGAACGCGTTCACGAGGAACGGGACGACCAGGCCGGCGTACGAGTTCTGCATCCCCAGGCTCGTGGCGATGATGTAGAGGGGGATCATCACGACCTGGAACGGGATCATCATCGTCGCCACGATCAGCAGCATGACGGCCTTCCGCCCGCGGAACCTGAACTTGGCAAGGCCGTAGCCGGTGATCGTGGACAAGACGACCGTGCTCAGCGTGATCGCCGTCGCAAGGAACAACGAGTTGACCATGTTCCGCACGAAGAAGAACCGCCCATCATTCCCCCGGATCGCCTGCCAGAAGTTCTGCCAGTGGAAGCTCTGGGGGATCCACCGGTACGGGATGCGCGTCACCTCCATCGCCGGCATGAGCGAGGCGGTGACCATAAACACGAGGGGGCCGAGGATGTAGACGAGCACCACCCCCAGGGCAAGCCACACCCCGGCCGTAGCCAGTGCCGACCGGCCGCGTCGCACGGCGTTCCTTTGCCTCACAGGTAGCTCACCTCTTCCGAACGCGCTACCCGGAACTGCAGCCAGCTCAGGAACAGCATGATCGCAAACAGGATGATGCTCAGGGCGCTCGCCCGGCCGATCTGAAACGTTCGCACGGCCGTGTGGTAGACGTTCAACGTGATGACGTCAATTGGACCGCGGGGTGACCCGGCTTGAGAGAAGAGGTACTGCGTGCTGAACGTCCGCAGACACTGGATCATCGCCACGACGGAGACGAGGAGCGTGGTCGGCTTGAGGAGGGGGAACGTGACCTTCCAGAACGTCTGCCACACGCTCGCCCCATCCACCCGTGCCGCCTCAACGAGCGACCGGGGGATGCTGCTGATCCCGGCGATGAAGATGATCGTGAAGTACCCAACGTACTTCCAGACGTAGACGAGCATCGTTGCGAGCTGGAGCATGCTTGGTGCGACGAGCCACCTTCGATCCACGCCGGGTGTGCCGGCGAGCGTATTCACAAGCTGGTTCGCGATCCCCCGCGGGTCGAAGATGAGGAGCCAGATCGCCGCCGCGACCACGGTGGATACCACGGCCGGCGAGAAGAACGCCAGCTGCAGGAACCGCTGGAACCTCTTCCGTGAGCTGATGAACAGGGCGAGCACGAGGCTCAAGCCCACGAGCATCGCGAACGTCCCCCCTGTGAAGATGCCCGTCACCGTGAGCGAGTTCCAGAAGGTCGGCGACTGGAACAGGTATTGGTAGTTCCCGAACCCGATGAACCGCGGCGCGGCGGTGGACAGGAGGTGCTTCTGGAAGAAACTGAGGTAGAGCGCGTTGAGAACGGGGTAAATGCTGAACAGGCCGAAGAACACGAGGCTCGGCAGAACAAACGCCCATCCCCACCGCCCTCGGCGCTCGCAGATCCCGCGCCTCGCCCTTCTCCTCCTCACAACCCCCCGTCCCTTGTGAGAACAGGAGGGCCCGGCACCGTTCCGCCCGGGCCCCCATCCTAATCTCAGCTAACCCGCCATGCGGTCACTGAACGCTACTTGTACTCCGCCAGAACTTCGTTGGCCTTTGTGCGAAGCGTTGCCAAGGCGGCCTCCGGGGTCACGCCCTGCAGCATCACCGCTTTCACCGCCTCGTCCAGGAGCTGCTTGAACTCCGGGTTGGCTACGTGCAGCTGCACAAGGGAAGACCGAGCCATGTCCGAAGCGAACACATCGCCGTACGGCTGGGCCGCATACACGTCCGACGCGAGGAGGTCCTTCCGTGGCTGGATCAACCCCACCCGGGTGAGGTACTCCTCCGGGTTCGAGAGCATGTAAGCGATGAACCGCCAGGTCCATTCCTGCGTCTCGAGCGAGCTCTGCGCATTGACCATGTAGTAGTGCCCGTAGTAGTGAGAAGCGACATCGTTGACCGCGTTCTCGAACACCGGGAACGGGATGACCATCCACTCGCCGCTCTCGTAGAAAGCCGGGTTCTGCGTTCGAATCCGCGCGATCTGATAGAACCCGGTCAGACACATCGTGACCTCGTTCCGGTCGTAGTTGAACAGGTTACGCGCCGGGGTGTAGGTGGGGGATCCCAGGTTCTTCCCCAGAGGGCCCCATTGCTGCATGTAGCGCAGCACCTGCAACCACGCCTCGTCGCCGATCACAGCCGTCTGCCCATCAGGGCTCAGGAACGCCCCCCCGAGCTGCTCCACCATCGCCAGCAGCCACTCCACGTAGTACCCGTAGCGGAAGTCGAAGCCGCGGCGCTTGATGATGTCGCCTTCTCGGATGACGAGCTTCTCCGAAACCTCCATCATCTGCTCCCACGTGTGCGGGTAGTCCGTGTCGGGGTCTAGTCCGACTTCGCGGAGGTACTTCTCGTTCACAAACACGGACCAAATCGTCAGTTCAAGGGGCAGCCCATAGAGCTTGCCGTCCCTGTAGACCGGATCTAGAGTTCCCCCCAGATACGCTCCGAGAATCGAGTCCACGCTCGCGTAGCCCACCCACTCCGGTCGCAGCGGGGCCACGCGTCCCATGACCAGATACGGGTAGGCATCGTTGACCTCGAGGTTGAACATGTCCGGGCCCTTGCCAGCCGCGAACGCTGTCAACAAGACCTCGGCGATCCGCGCCGAGGGGTACGTCACCCGCTCGATCGTTACGTGGGGATAGAGCGCCTGGAAACGCCGAATGTACTCCTCCTCCAGCGGGGTTCGATTCGGATCTTCATGCGTCCAGAATGTGATCTTGACTGGATTTGCCGCTGTCGCTACCAATCCCAATGCCAGGAGCATCACGAGAAACCATGCCGCTCGCTTCATGTGAGTCGCCTCCTTCGAGCCGCCTTCCGCGCCGCCGCCCTTCGCGCGGCATCCACGGGTTCCCTCCACACGCCACACGCTCGCATTTGGACGCCTCTCACCCCCCCGTACGGGGTCCCGGGCTGCACCCAGGGCCAAACACTGTAAGGCGCAGTATAGTCCCGCAGCGCGAAGTTGACCAGGTGCGGCGAACTGTCAACGTGGTAGACTGACGCATCTCATTGACAGGAGGGCACACGATGGACAAAGGCAAGTACGCGTTCCTGGAGCGATTCCTCACCACAATCAGCCCGTCGGGGTTCGAGACCGATGCGGCGGCGGTATGGCGTGAAGAGGCAGCCACGTTCGCCCAGCGGACGTGGGCGGACCTCCACGGGAACGCGTTTGCGTCCCTCAACGAGGCTGGCGCTCCCCGGGTCATGCTCGCCGGCCACATGGACGAGATCGGGCTCATGATCTCCCACATCACGGACTCGGGGTACCTCTACACCCGCCCCATCGGAGGTTGGGACGCACAAATCCTTCCCGGCCAGCGGGTGTGGGTCCACACCAAGAAGGGCCGCGTGCTCGGTGTGATCGGCCGGAAGCCGATCCACCTGCTTGCAGACGAAGACCGGAAGAACGTTGTCAAAGTCGAGGACCTGTGGATCGACATCGGCGCCAAGTCGAAGGTCGAGGCGCAGAAGAGGGTCGAGATCGGAGACCCGATCGTTCTCGCCCATGACCCCGCCCGCCTCGCTGACGATCTTCTCGTTGCACGGGGCGTGGACGACCGGATCGGGGGGTTCGTGGCCCTCGAAACGCTGCGCCACCTCAAGGCCCTCAAGCCCAAGGCCGCGGTGTTCGCTGTGGCCACCGTGCAGGAGGAGATCGGCCTCCGCGGGGCGCGGACGAGCGCCTACGGCCTGGACGCGACCGTAGGGATCGCCGTGGACGTCTGCCACACCACCGACACCCCCGGCACAGAGGGCGACAAGAAGAAGCTGGGTGAGATCGGTCTCGGCAAGGGGCCGGTGATCGCCCGGGGCCCGAACATCAACCCCAAACTGTTCGACCTCCTCATCGCGACGGCCAAGAAGGCGAAGATCCCATTCCAGATCGAGGCCGCCCCGGGCGGCACGGGGACAGATGCCAACGCGATGCAGCTGAGCCGGGCCGGGATGGCGACCGCCCTCGTCTCGATCCCCAACCGGTACATGCACTCGCCGTGCGAGATCGTATCGCTCAGGGACGTCGAGAATGCAGCGAAGCTCATCGCCCACACTGTGGCGGGGCTGACCGCGAACACCGACCTCGTGCCCGGGGAGACGAAGAAGGCGCCGGCGCGCTCAACGGCCCGGAGGCGTCGGACGACCTGACGCGGGACGTAGGGAGCTAGAGCAGGCGGCGCAGCTCGCGGAGCTTGTCGCGGTACGCGGCGGCGAGCTCGAACTCCAGCCGCTCCGCCGCGCCTTTCATCTCCTTCTCCAGCGTCCGCACGAGCTGGGCGATCTCCGCACGGGGGAGCTTCTCGGGCGTCTTCGGGACCTGTACCGGCTCGGCGCGGCGGCCGTGGAACTCGGCCACGATGTCCCGCACCTCTTTCTCGATCGTCTGCGGGGTGATCCCATACCGTCGGTTGTGCTCGAGCTGGATCTGCCGTCGCCGGTTCGTCTCCTCCACCGCCTGGCGGATGGCGTTGGTGAGCTGGTCGGCATAAAGAATGACCTTCCCCCGCACGTTCCGCGCCGCGCGGCCGATCGTCTGGATGAGCGAGGTCCCAGATCGCAAGAACCCTTCCTTGTCCGCATCGAGGATCGCCACCAACGATACCTCGGGGAGGTCCAGCCCCTCGCGCAGCAGGTTGATCCCCACGAGCACATCGAACTTGCCCAACCGCAGGTCGCGGAGGATGTCCACCCGCTCCAGGGTCTCGATCTCCGAATGGAGGTAGCGGGCCCGCACGCCGATCTCCACGAGGTAGTCGGTGAGATCCTCGGACATCCGCTTGGTGAGTGTCGTCACGAGGGCCCTCTCTCCCCGTTCGGTGACCACGCGCAGCTCGCCGAGAAGGTGGTCCACCTGCCCCTGGACGGGGTGGACCTCGATCTCAGGGTCCACGAGGCCGGTCGGCCGGACGATCTGCTCGACGATCTTCGCCGATACGCGCCGCTCGTAGTCGGCTGGGGTGGCGGACATGAAGACCACCTGCCCCACCCGCTCTTCGAACTCGCCGAACGTGAGGGGGCGGTTGTCGAGGGCAGAGGGAAGCCGGAACCCGTACTCGACAAGGGTTCCCTTCCGAGACCGGTCGCCATGGAACATCCCGTTGATCTGAGGGACGGTCTGGTGCGACTCGTCGATCACCGTCAGGAAGTCCGGCGGGAAGTAGTCGAGGAGCGCCCACGGGGGTTCCCCAGCCCGCCGACCATCAAGGTGGCGGGAGTAGTTCTCGATTCCTGGGCAGTACCCCATTTCCCGCATCATCTCGAGGTCGAACAGGGTGCGCTGCTCGATCCGCTGGGCCTCGAGGAGCTTCCCTGTCGCGCGGAGCTCCTTCAACCGCTCGTCCAACTCGGCCTCGATCCCGGCCAGAGCGTGTTTAAGACGCTGTTCCGGGGTCACATGGTGCGTGGCTGGGGTAATTGTGGCCCGTGCCTGCTGAGAGAGTGCATTTCCCGTGAGCGGGTCTACGGTGGAGATCCGCTCGACCGCGTCGCCGAACAGCTCGATCCGGTATCCGAGCTCCTCGGAAGCGGGGATGATCTCCAGCACGTCCCCCCGCAGACGGAATGTCGCGCGCTCGAACGCAAGCTCGTTCCGCCGGTACTGGAGCATCACGAGCTGCCGCAGGAGCTCATCGAGGTTGTACTCCCGGCCGACTTCGAGAACGAGAGAGAGCGCCGCGTAGTCCTGGGGCGAACCGAGACCGTAGATGCACGATACGGAAGCAACAACAAGCACGTCTCGCCGAGAGAGGAGACTGGCCGTCGCCGCATGGCGGAGGCGGTCGATCTCCTCGTTGATCTGAGCATCCTTCTCGATGTAGGTGTCCGTCTGCGGGATGTACGCCTCCGGCTGGTAGTAGTCGTAGTAGGACACGAAGTAATGGACCGCGTTGTCGGGGAACAGCTCCCGGAACTCGCCGTACAGCTGGGCGGTGAGGGTCTTGTTGTGGGCGACGACGAGGGTCGGTCGCTGCACGTTCTGGATTACCTGCGCGATGCTGAACGTCTTCCCCGTGCCCGTGGCACCGAGGAGGGTCTGGTACCGGTGGCCCGCGAGAATGCCCGCCGTGAGCTCGGCGATCGCCTTCGGCTGATCGCCCTGAGGCTTGAGCTTCGTCTTGAGTTGGAACCGCCCTCCCGCCGCGGCCTTGGCCATAGCCGCCGATTCTACTCCCCGTTCGACCCGCCACCTACCGGGAGAAGACCCAGCTCAGGAGAAGGACCACGCTCGTGCCAACGGCGAGGATGAGAACCAGTTCGATCGGGCTCAGTCGCCAGCGCGGCGCCTCGGGAAGCCGAGACAACGGGGACAGACAGCCCTCGGCCGCACAACGGGCGACTTCCTCGTACAGCCTGAGCTCGACCGCCAAACCAATCCCCGTTGTAGCCAGATCGCCCACCGCTACCACGGGAGTTGCGTATTTCTCCAGGCCGTACGCCTCGGCCAGCGCCGACATCAGCCGGAAGTTGTCCCCACTGTACCCGACCTCGTGCTCGACGATCCGCAGCTCGGGGAACTCCGTAGCCAGGTCGGCGAGGTACGTCTTCATCACCGAACAGTCCGGGCACGTCGCCGCCCAGAAGTAGTGGAGCTCGACGGGGGCAGCGAGCGCCATCACGGGGAAAACGAGCGCCACGATCAACCCAACCCGGCGCATCATGACCCGATGGTACCCTCCCCACGACGGCCGCCCCATCGATGTCGACCCGGAGGCACGCGGATGTGGTCCCCTCCGGTGAACACGATCCCCTTCCCGTGGACCAGCGCATCGGCGACCTTCGCCCTCCCCGTGGCCAGCAGGCGTTGGACCGTAGCCCGGGAGACGCCCATCCGTTGGCCCGCCCCGTCCTGATCGAGCCCGAGAACGTCGCACAGCCGCAGGGCTTCAAGCTCATCGAGGAACAGGTTCACGGTTTCGAGCCGTGCCATGGGCACCCCTACCGGCTTGAACGCCTGTCGAGCCGGAACTCCCTCGCACCAGCGCAGCTTCGGCGGTCGCGGCATGAGGGGATGGTAGTGATCCCGATCGCGTCCGGCAACAGGAGGACGTTCGAACATCCATGGCGAGAATCATTCGCATAGCTCTTCTTGACAGTTATGAGCTTATGCTTACAATTCACCTCGAGGTGATCGTCATGCGTTGGCGCAACATGCATTACGCGACCGGACTCCCCGGTTGGATGCGGTTCGGCTACTCCCCCGGCTGGGGCGGGATGCCTCCCGGAGCCCGCTACCACGCCCAGGCAGGCCAGATGCCCCGGTTCCAGGACTGGTGGGCCCAGCAGGCTCCGCCTCCGGGATGGTGGGGCGGGGAAGCGTGGCGACCGGGGCCGATCGACAAGAGCACCGAACTGGAGTACCTCAACACGTCCGCCCATGCACTGGAAGATGAACTTGCCTGGATCAAGCAGCGGGTGGAGGAGCTTACAAAGGAGGAAGGGTGACCACCACGATCGTGGTGGCCACCACTGAAGGTGGCCTGGACGATAGGGTCTCCCCCGTGTTTGGACGCGCCCCTACCTTCACGGTGGTCGCGGTGGAAGGGAACGAGATCCGCGGGTCGGAGGTCGTGGCCAATCCGTTCAAGGACTCCGGCTCCGGGGCAGGGATCCAGGCCGCACAGATGGTCGCCCAGCATGCGCCGCGTGCCGCCCTCGCCGGGAACTTTGGACCGAACGTCTCGGGCGTCTTCTCGGCAGCGGGGATCCA
>JAGUVP010000019.1 GCA_020062805.1 Candidatus Bipolaricaulis sp. | reverse complement strand
CGTCACCCGCGCCGAATACCTCGAGATCGACGGGCTGGCGCTGTCCACCCCGGCGTGGGAAGTGCTCGACCCAGCCGCCATCTTCGACGTCCCCGACCTGCGGTTCGACCCGCAGCGGATCCCCTACCAGCGGGGTGCATTGTCTCCGGGGTTCGTGACGACGGGTCCCCGCCGAGTCGACCTGCCGGTGCTGATCCGTGGCGACCAGGACCCCAACGGAGTCCCCTACGTGAACCCGAGGGAGGGGGTGGCGAAGAACCGGGACCGGCTGGCGACGGTGCTCGCCACCGGTCTCAGCGGCGTCCGTACCCTTCGCTTCCACCGGGGCGACGGCCGCACCCTGTCGGGCCCGGTGATCGGTGTCGGTGGGATGCGACCCCAGTCGGACGGCCCGTCGGTGATGCGGGCGAGCGTTGGCCTGCTGCTCATTGAGGGTGGGCTCCGCGACGAATCGACGGTTTTCGTCACGTCGGCGTCCGCGCCCGCCGGCGGCTCCGTCGATCTCGTCGTTCCGAACCCGGGGACGATGTGGCAGGATTCGGCCACCCTCACCCTGACCGGCACGGCCACCCAGGTGCTGCTCACGAACCTGACCGATGGCCCGACGCTGGCGTTCGGGGGCAACCTGACCGGCGGGGTCGTCATCAACACGGGCGCCTGGACCGCGGTACGTGGCGGGTCGGTCGATGTCGTCGGCTTGGTCACCCATTCCGGGCATCCCCGATGGATGCCGCTGCGGGCGGGGGAGACGACGATCCGGGTCGCCCCCACCGGTGGCACTGCCACCCTGAACGTCCTCCACCGACCTTTCTACGCGTGAGGAGTTGAACTATGGGCCTCTATCCCGCCCCCACCGACTACCGGGTCCTCTACAACCGGGACGGCTGCGACGGGTTCCTCATCGACGGGTCGAACGTGGTCACACAGATGACCGGCCCACAACTCGCCACCTTCAACGACGAATCCGACTCGGCTGTCAACATCGACTCCTACTGGGCGGTCGGGATCGTCTTCCCTTTCCTCGTCGACCTCTCCCGGTACTTCGTCGCCTATGCAGGGTCGATCACGCCCGGCATCCTCGAAACATCGCCCGACACCACCAATCTGCTGGACGGCACCTGGACCACAAGAGTCAACCCCTGGGTGGGCTCACCGAACGTCAAACCCCACTACAGGTCCGCGACACAGGCGGTCGCCGGGGGCACCGGAATCAACGGGGTCCGTATCCGAAAGAACCTCTATGCGGCCGGACAAACGAACCACAACCTGCTCGGGCTACACCTCTACGCGGCTGCCGCCACCCTCACCGACCTGCAACTCTGGCACCCGACCCTCGACCAGCGCCTCGCCCCCGACGCGTTCTACCAGGGCAACAACCAGGGTGACGCCGCCCAAGGAGGCAGCTACGACTCGACATTCAGGGTCAAGAACCTGCACGGCACCCAGACGGCGAACTCGATCGTCGTCCAAACCGAGGCCCGGGCCGGGTCGACCGCCAAGGGCACCTACCTCACATACTCCCAGGGCGGCGCCTTTGCCGGATCCCAGAACATCGGCAACCTCGCACCCGGCGCCATCTCGACGGTCCTCACCCTCAGGGTCACCCCGCCAACCGACGCCGAGGTCTCCCTCGGTTCGCCCAGCGTGCTCGCGATCCCCAACTCATGGACATGACCCGTGGCCACGAGTAGCCGCGAAGGCTCGGGAACCGTCGACCTCAACGTCGGCACCCAACTCGTCAAGAGCCGGGAGGGCTCCGGGACCGTCGACCTCAACGTCGGCACCCAACTCGTTAAGAGCCGGGAGGGCTCCGGGACCGTCGACCTCAACGTCGGCACCCAACTCGTCAAGAGCCGGGAAGGCTCGGGAACCGTCGACCTCAACGTCACCGAGGACACCCCCACCCCGGCGATCTGGTCGGTCATCCCATCCGCCGGCCAGGAGGGCTGGGAGTTCCGGATCGTCGGCGCCGGCTTCGGCGCCACCCAGGCCACCTACAACGGCTACGTCGAGCTCAACGGCCTCGGCTGCTCGATCACATCCTGGACGCTCGTCGCGGCCACCGGTGATCCACCCCTCATCGACCCCGCCACCGGTGAGGCGACCGTCGAGCACGGCGAGATCACCGCGGTCGTCCCGATCGGCGCTTCGAGCGGTCTCGTCGTCGTCACCACGGACGGCCCCTGATGACGTTGCGGTCCTCCAACGGCTGGCCGTTCCTCGTCCTCGAGGCCGTTGCCGTCACCGGCACCGGCCTGCATCTGCACCTCTACGATCGCCACGAGCCGAACCAGCACATCGCCTACCTCCACGACACGTGGGACCGGTCGTTCACGAGCGCGCTGGTCGGGCCGGGCGCCGGATCGTTCGCCATCCACGCCGACCATCCGGCCGCGG
>JAGUVP010000280.1 GCA_020062805.1 Candidatus Bipolaricaulis sp. | reverse complement strand
GGGCGAGCGCCTGGGCGTCGCCGCGCGACGGCACGCGCTCGGTCTGGAGGGTTTCGTCCTCCGGTGACCGCGAGCGGTCACCTCCGTACGACGAGTCCATGTCAGCCACCTCGCTGGCTCGATTCCGGGCGCGTGCCCAGCTTGACGTTCACGGTGCGCCGCTCACCGTCGCGGGTGACGACGATCTGCACGTTCTGTCCGGGCTGCTTGTCGGCGATCGCCGCCGCGATGTCCTCGGGCTCGTTGACGGCCTTGCCGCCGACGCTGACGACCTCGTCGCCCTGGCGGATGCCGCCCTGGGCGGACGGGCCGCCGGGCACGACCTCGGCGACGACGACCTTCGTGCCGTCCTGGCTTTCGCCGGTGCTCACACCGAGGTACGACCGGCGGATCTCCTTGCCGGCCTTCAGCTGCGGCACGACCTCCTTGACGGTGTCCACGGGGATCGCGAAGCCGACGCCGCTGTTGCTCGCGCTCCCGCCCGAGGCGATCTGCGCGTTGACGCCGATGATCTCGCCCTTGCCGTTGAGCAGCGGACCGCCGGAGTTGCCGGGGTTGATCGCGGCGTCGGTCTGCACGACGCCGGAGATGCTGAAGCCGTTCGGCGACTCGATGTCGCGCCCGAGCGCGGAGACGACGCCGGTCGTCAGCGTGCCGGACAGCCCGAACGGCGACCCGATCGCGATCGTCGGCTCGCCGACGCGCAGCGCCTTGGACTCACCGAGCGCGAGCGGCTTGATGCCGCCCTTGACGTCCTTCGGGTCGACCTTGATGACCGCCAGGTCGGTGGAGGCGTCGCTGCCCACGACCTTCGCGTCGATGGGCTCCTCGCCCTCGCCGAGCCGGACCTGGACGCTCTGCCCGTTGCTGACCACGTGCTGGTTGGTGACGATGTGGCCCTGCTCGTCGACCACGAAGCCGGAGCCGGAGCCGCTGCGCTGACCGCCGCCGAACGGGTTGATCCCGCCGGACGAGCTGCGCACCGCGATGTACGCGACGCTGTCCTTCACGCGCTCGTAGAGCTCGGAGACGTCGGTGGCGTTGCGGACGGGCGTCGAGCTGGGCGCGGAGGCCGACGACGACTCCGCCTCGACGGTCGTCGTCGTCCCGTCGCCGTCGCTGTCGAACGCGCCGCCGACCGCGAGGGCCCCGAAGGCGACCGCGACGACGAGCGCGCCGAGCATCGCCGAGAGGAAGTTCTGCACTCGTGTGGGCATGACACGAGATAGAAGCCCCGAAGCCTGAAGCCGCGATAAGCGGATCCTGGGACCAGGCTTAAAGGTCCGTGGGAGGCGGCCCCCATGGCGTGCCGAGGCGTACCCTTGGGTCCATGGCCACCGAAGAACGTCTCACCGTGGCGCCGATCGTGGGTCCGGACGACCCGCGGCGGTTCACGGATTCCGGCATCGAGATCAAGCCCCTGTACACCGAGGAGGACCTGCCGGAGCAGCTGAACCTCGGTGAGCCCGGCGACTTCCCGTACACGCGCGGCGTGCATCGCGAGATGTACCGCAAGCAGCAGTGGACGATGCGCCAGTACGCCGGGTACGCGTCGGCGAAGGAGTCCAACGAGCGCTACCGCTACCTGCTCTCTCGCGGCGGCACCGGTCTCTCCATGGCCTTCGACCTGCCGACCCAGCTGGGTCTCGACTCCGACAACCCGCGCTGCCTCGGCGAGGTCGGGCGCACGGGCGTCGCGATCGACACGATCGACGACATGCGCACCGCGTTCGACGGCATCCCGCTCGACCAGGTGTCGACGTCGATGACGATCAACGCGCCGGCCGCGGTCCTCCTCTGCCTGTACGAGCTCGTCGGCGAGGAGCAGGGCGTCCCGTCGGAGCAGCTGCGCGGCACGACGCAGAACGACGTGCTCAAGGAGTACATCGCGCGCGGCAACTACATCTACCCGCCGGAGCCCACGATGCGGCTCACGACGGACCTCTTCGCCTACTGCGCGGAGAACATCCCGAAGTGGAACACCGTCTCGATCTCGGGCTACCACTTCCGGGAGAAGGGCTGCAGCGCGGTCCAGGAGGTCGCGTTCACCCTGTCGTCGGGCATCGCCTACGTGACCGCCGCGATCGAGGCGGGCCTGGACGTCGACGTCTTCGCCCCGCGCCTCGCGTTCTTCTTCAACGGGCACAACAACGTGTTCCAGGAGGTCGCGAAGTTCCGCGCCGCCCGCCGCATGTGGGCGACGATCATGAAGGAGCGCTTCGGGGCGAAGAACCCGAAGTCGATGATGCTGCGCTTCCACACGCAGACCGGCGGCGTGACGCTCACCGCGCAGCAGCCGATGAACAACGTCGTCCGCGTCGCGCTGCAGGGCTTCGCCGCGGTGTGCGGCGGCACGCAGTCGCTGCACACGAACGGCTTCGACGAGGCGCTCGCGCTGCCGACGGAGGAGGCCGCGAAGATCGCGCTGCGCACGCAGCAGATCATCGCCGCGGAGTCCGGTGCGACCGACACGGTCGACCCGTTCGCCGGGTCGTTCTTCATCGAGGCGCTGACCGACGAGATCGAGTCGCGCGCGTACGAGCTCATCGAGAAGGTCGACCAGCTCGGCGGCTCGAAGAACGCGATCGAGTTCATCACCGGGGAGATCGACGAGTCGGCCTGGGGCTACCAGGAGCGCTACCGCATCGAGCAGGACATCGTCGTCGGCGTGAACAAGTACGTCGAGGAGGAGCTCGAGGTGCCGGACCTCCTGCGCGTGGACCCGGAGAGCGAGCGCGAGCAGGTCGAGCGGCTGAAGGCGTTCAAGGCGAACCGCGACCAGGCGCTGGTCGACCAGCGGCTCGAGGAGCTGCGCGGCGCCGCACGCGGCACCGACAACCTGCTGCCGTTCATCAAGCAGGCGCTGAAGGACCGCGCGTCGATGGGCGAGGTCTGCGGCGCGATGCAGGACGTGTTCGGCAAGTACGCGCCGACGTTCTGAGCGGCCGCGCAGCGCCTGCAACGACTCTGCGCAACCGGGCGATCAGTGGCCCGGCACGTGCCAGCGTGCCGGGCCAGTGGGGAACGAAGACCCGCATATCCGAGGAGAACGTGCCGCAATCCTGCTGGCGCGCCGCGAGTGCTGGGTGGTCACGCGAGAGGAGCCGCTGGGTGTCGGCGTTTCGAGCGCGTGGATCGACCGGCGGGTCGCCTCCGGATGGCTCACCCGCGAGGTTCGCGGGGTCTACCTCGTCGGCCGGCTCCGGGCGACACTGGACGAACGTGAGCGCGCCGCGCTGAAGGCCTGTGGCGGGGCGGCCGTGC
>JAGUVP010000278.1 GCA_020062805.1 Candidatus Bipolaricaulis sp. | reverse complement strand
TCGCCGGCGTCCGCCGCCGCGGGTACACGCCGGAGGCGATCGCCGAGTTCGTCCGCCGGATCGGCGTTTCCAAGTCGGAAAGCGTCCGCGAAATCGAGCTTCTGGAACACTGCCTGCGGGACGACCTGAACAGGCGCGTCCCACGGCGGATGGCCGTCTTGGAGCCCCTGAAGCTCGTGATCACGAACTATCCAGAGGGACTGCTCGAGGAGTTCGAGGCGGTCAACAACCCCGAGGACCCGGGGGCGGGGACGCGGAGGGTTCCCTTCTCTCGGGAGCTGTGGATCGAGCAGGAGGACTTCATGGAGGACCCCCCACCTGGGTTCTTCCGGCTCGCCCCGGGGCGGGAGGTGCGCCTGCGCTACGCCTACCTTGTCACCTGCACCGAGGTCGTGAAGGACGAATCCGGCAAGGTGGTCGAGGTCCGCTGCACCTACGATCCGGCCACGCGCGGGGGCGATGCCCCGGACGGGCGGAAGGTGAAGGCGACGCTGCACTGGGTGTCCGTATCCCACGCCGTGGAGGGCGAGGTGCGGCTCTACGACCGGCTGTTCACCGTGCCCAATCCCCTCGACGTCCCCGAGGGCGACGATTGGATCGCCAACGTGAACCCGAACTCCCTCGTCGTCCTCACTGGGTGCAAGCTCGAACCGAGCCTGGCGAAGGTCGAGCCGGGGGAGCGGTTCCAGTTCGAGCGCAAGGGCTACGTCTGCGTGGACCCCGACACCAAGCCGGGGGCCCCCGTGTTCAACCGCACCGTGACCCTCCGCGACACCTGGGCCAAGCTCCAGGGCCGAACGTAGCCGTCTCCGCAAGGCGGCTGGACACCTACCCCACAATAGGCATGACAGCACAGAGATCGCGGCCCCACTCGGGCGATGACGTATGTAGCTGTAGATCAAAGCCAGACGGGAGGCTGTTAGCCCAACCCGGATTGGCCAACACAACCAGCAGCCCGCTCAACGACTTAATGTCGCTGTTAGGAAGCTTGTCCGGGAGACGGGTTGGTTGTAAGCTACTACCCAACAGCGGTTCACTTCCGCGTTGCGGAAGTGGAGTACAAGGAGGGTGCAAGGGCCGGCCAGTAATGGGGATGGCTTCTTCAAGACTCGATGCGAATGCGACCTAGACTGTCCCTCCGTGGGTTTCGATGAGCGAGCTGCACGTCCGTCAGATCCGCGCAACTATCGAGAAGATCTTCCGCCCATACATCGATATCTCCGATGTCGCTTCCAGATCTGACCACGAGAGAACAAGCTGTTTCCTCACCCGAGGACTGGCTGCGCTTGCACTCGGGTACATCGCAAACATCTCACCGGAAGACGCGGCGCAGTCTGTCACCGACGGTTTCGGGGACAATGGCCTAGATGCAGTGCACTACCATCCTGTAGATCGTGTCCTGTACCTCGTACAGGCCAAGTGGCGCCACGACGGCAGTGGGAGCATGGAACGGGGCGAGGTACAGAAGCTCCTGAAGGGGTTTAGGGATCTGCTCAACGCTCGTTGGGACCGCTTCAACCTAAGAATCACCGCTCGGTCTGGGGGCCTCGATGCCGCCCTGAATGATGCATCCACCCGAATCGTGCTCCTCATCGTGTACACAGGTCAGCAAGCGCTGGCAACCGACATCAACAAAGACATCGCTGATGTTGTCGACGAGATCAACGAACCTACCCAGCTCGTTTCGGTACAAGTCCTGAGGCAAGCCGATCTACACTCGATTGTTGGGCAGGGTCTTGAGGGGGCTCCAATCGACCTAGACGTCGCCTTGCACGAATGGGGCCAAGTCCGTGAGCCGTACACGGGGCTCTACGGGCACGTCTGTGCGAGTGTCGTAGCTGACTGGTTTGCTCAGTATCAGAATCGCCTTCTTGCTCCGAATATCCGGGCTTCCCTCGGGGCAACAGATGTGAACGAGACCATCTTAAGCACGCTTCTGAACGCGCCAGACGATTTCTGGTACTTCAACAACGGCATCACCGCCCTAGTTCGGACGATCAAGAAGAAGCCTCTGTCAGGCGCGTCACGAGATGTCGGGTACTTCGAATGCCACGATCTCAGAATCGTGAACGGTGCGCAGACTGTCGGTGCTATCGCCAAAGCTGCGTCGAGAGATCATGAGAAGGTTGCGTGTGCACGAGTTCCGATCCGTCTTATCGCTCTGGAGAACACCCCTGCTGACTTTGGCAAGAAGGTGACACGCTACACAAACACCCAAAACCGCATAGATCGGCGGGACTTTATTGCATTAGACATTGAGCAGGAGCGCTTGCGCGGTGAGCTTCAGCTTGAGGGCGTAACATATGTGTACAAGTCCGGGGAAGTCCCACCCACGACAGCGTCTGGCTTCGATCTGATTGAGGCGACTGTGGCGCGCGCTTGTCTCCAAGATGATGTGGTTCACGCAGTGCAGGCCAAACGAGAAATCGGAAAGCTATGGGATGATATCGAGAAGGCCCCTTACAGGATTCTCTTCAACTCATCTGTGTCCGGCCCGGAACTCTGGCGTTGCGTCCAGATAGTCCGCATAGTCGACGAGGATCTTTCGGCCACTCGCACCTCCTCCGAGGGACGGCAACGTCTTCTTGCCATCCACGGGAACCGTTTCATCACTCACCTTGTTCTACACTGCCTACCGCATGGTTTTGTGGAGAGGCACGATCCAGTTACCCCCAATGAAGCGAAGCTCGTTGGAGGGCTGACTGGAGCCGTGTTCGCTTCCGTACTCACTCTCCTCAATGAGATGTACCCTGATGCCTACCTGGCAAGCCTGTTCAAGAACGCATCGAAGTGCCAGCAGGTGAAGACCGGGTTCACATGTCCCCCAACGAGCGGGAGCACCGCTCCTGGTGGAAGCGGTTGTCAGACATCATCTCCGGGGTCAGACCTTCATTCTTAGGGTCCTCTGCCCCGCCGTTCCCTAATACCCGAACGGTACGGTATCGGCCTGCTCCGGACCGTCTCATGGCACCCTCCATCAGCTCGCGTGGGCGGACACGCAACGAGAGGACCGCTGCCCCAGAGGGTGAGGGTCTAGCCCCGAGCGTTCTCTAGAGGCGACGAAGCCCCGATGGACAGAGCTGCTTACCACAGGTACGCTGAGAGACTCGCTGGGTTTGATCTGTCCGTCTCCCGCAATCCATTTGCGCCTCAAAGGCCGTCGAGGGGAGGCTGCGACGGCTCTCCAGCGGAACCGACCAACCATCAACCGCCCGAACTGCCTTTCCGGCCATCGGGCATGAAGCCCGACGCTACAGACTCTCTGCAATGCTTACGTGGCCGCAGGGTCCGCGGCCTCGATAGTCAGGTGCGAGAGCGGCGAGCGAAGCCCAACAGGTGGCGGCTATACTTCCCCCCGCATGGAACTGCGCGATGATCTGGTGATCGAGCCGGTCCGCGACGGCGCGGGGTACCGCGCCTGCGAGCGGCTCCAACAGGCGGTGTGGGGGTTCGCGGACCTGGCGGTGATCCCCGACCACCTCATCCACATGGTGGTGAACGCGGGTGGGCTCCTCCTCGGCGCATTCGATGGGATCGGGCCGGGACGGGAGATGATCGGGTTCACGCTATCGGTGGTCGGCCTCCTCGACGGCGGGGTGCTCCGCCACTACTCGCTGATGGCCGCGGTGCGGCCGGACTGGCAGGATCGGGGCGTGGGGTACAAGCTCAAGCTCGCCCAGCGGGACCGCGTCTTGGCCCAAGGTGTCGGGATCATCACCTGGACGTTCGACCCGCTGGAGTCGCGCAACGCGTACTTCAACCTGAACAAGCTCGGAGGCGTCGTCGCCCAGTACCTGCCGAACTACTTCGGCGAACTCCGCGACGCACGCAACCGGGGGATCGACACGGACCGGTTCCTCTGTCAGTGGCACCTCGATGCGCCACGCGTGAAGAGCTACCTCGGCGGCGGGGTGCCGCCCGCTCTCGCCCTCGGGGACGTGGAGACGATCAACCGCACCCAGCGCACGGTGTCGG
>JAGUVP010000301.1 GCA_020062805.1 Candidatus Bipolaricaulis sp. | reverse complement strand
GGTGCCAGGCGTTGGCCTCGAGCGAGCTCGACCGCACCTCGCGGGCGACCTTCCGTGTGGCGCGAAACAGCCACTCCTTGACGATCACGGACAGAGCTGCGACCCCCGCCACGGCCAGCCCGGGCACGTGTGCAGCACGTGTCAGAAGGGCTCTTACCGCTTCCCCGGCGATCCAGCCCCCGGCGGCGAACAACGCCAGTGCAACAAGGGCCGTGGCTAAGGTCTCGAACTTCCCGTGCCCGTAGGCGTGGGAGGCGTCGGCCGGGCGCCGGGAGAGACGGAGACCGCCCAGGACCACGAGGTCTGTCACGAGATCCGAGAGGGAGTGCACCCCGTCGGCCACGAGAGCCATCGAACCCGAGGCGAGGCCAACTCCGAACTTGACTGCGGTCAGCCCGAGGTTGACACAGAGCCCGACCAGAGTGATGCGTACCGCTGGATCTCCTGGCTCTCTTTTAGCCATGACGCCTCACAGGGTGAGGACCTCTCCGCGCACGAGCGCCGGAAAGTCAAGGGCGACCCAGGTCGGACGGATCCCCGTCTGTTCGATGCCCGCGATCGTGGAGATCCCGGATAGGACGAGGGCCGTGTCCATCCCCACCCCGTGCCCACCCGCGATGTCCGTCTCCAGACGATCCCCGATCATCAGCGCTTCCTCCGGAGCGATCCCCAGAGCTTCCAGCGCGACGTGGTACGCGATGCGCGACGGCTTGCCCACCACCACTTCCGGGGGGAACCCCATCCCCTCCAACGCCCCCACCACCGCCCCCCCGCCGGGGACAAGACCGGTCTCCGTGGGGTAGGTGGCATCGCGGTTCGTTGCCAGAAGGCGCGCTCCGGCGAGGAGCGCCCCGAGGGCCGAGGCGAGCTTGGCGTAGGTAAGAGCTCGATCCATGCCCACCACGATCCACTCTGCTTGGAGGGGCTCCGCGAGAACGTGCCCCGCGAGCGCCATCTCCTCGGGGATCCCCCCTTCGCCGAGGTACCAGAAGCGCACTGAACGATGCTCCCTCTGGAGATAGCGGGCAGCAATGAACGAACTCGGGATCACCTCGCTCGCGCACACGGGCACCCCCCGCTCACTCAGCCGGGCCGCCGCGATCTGGCGCGACTTGGTGGAGTTGTTCGTGAGCAAGACCACCGGGCCGATCGTACGAAGATGGGCCAGGGCGTCGGGAGCGTTGGGGAGGGGCGTCCCCCCTCGTACGAGTACCCCGTCGATGTCGAGGAGGAACCCGCGGTACCGATGGAGGGGATGGCGGAGGATCATGGTCCGATGATAGCCGGTTCCGGAGCGGGATTCTGTAGGGTTGTTTGGCGTCCCGTCCGTGCCCGGCGTAGAATGAGGTTTGTTGGAGGGATGGTCGAGTGGCCGAAGACGACGGCTTGCTAAGCCGTTGCTGGGGTGTTGAGCCTTAGCCGTGGGTTCGAATCCCACTCCCTCCGCAGGAGAAGACAGTCGAAAGTCCCAAGTTGCAGGTCCAAGACCGCGTTGGACTTTCGACTTGTGGATCTTAGACTTGTGGCTGTCCTAACGCGCCCGTAGCTCAGGGGACAGAGCGTTGGCCTCCGGAGCCAAAGGCCGCAGGTTCAAATCCTGCCGGGCGTACCAGTCAGAGCCGCAGTGAGAACTTCATTCGGAGTGTTCTCGGCATGATGACGCTTGGCGTACCTCGCTGACTTCGCCATGTCCCCATCCTCTCAAGCTGCCATTCCTCCGGCAATCTCGGGGCGGTTCACCTTGTGGTGTTCCGGGCGACCCTGAGGAGTCGGGCCGGTATTCCGACTGCCCCCCGCTAGTGCCACTCCGTCGGAAGTCCGAATCGCTCCGCCTGGCCTACTGCGAAGAGGCCGGGCACTCCGCCGGTATGCAGAAGCACAACGTTGCATTCTGTGCCGATCTCCCCGTTCCTGATGAGATCAATGAGACCAGCCATGGCCTTCCCGGTGTAGACAGGATCAAGGATCAGCCCTTCGAGGCTTGCTGCTAGCCTGATTGCCTCGATCGTCCCTCGCGATGGGAGGCCATACCCAGGACCGATATACCGGTCATGCACGATCCGATTGTGCTCAGGTTCAGGGATTCCGAGAAAAGCGTAAGCATCAGAGAGCGCAGCTGCTATGCGGTCAAGCTGGATCTGCTTCGGCTGGCCAACGCTCATCCCTACCACGCGCGTGTCTCCGCCACAGAACAACTCGCTGCCCAAGATCAAGCCAGTCTGGGTTCCAGCGCTCCCGCACGCTGTCACCAGCCAGTCCGGGGCCAGGTTTCGTTCGTGGAGTTGCATGACTATCTCCCGGACACAGTGTGCGTACCCCAGGGCTCCGTGAAGAGGTGTGCATCCGTTCGGGATGACGAAGGGGTGTTGCCCTCGACGCACGAGATCAGCTCTGAGCTCATCTACTGCTTGCTCAACTGGTGTCTGGCTCTGTGCGGGGCCGCTCGGCAAGCCAGAGTCCTGGACGAAGCGCAAGGAGGCTGCTCCCAGCAGGCAGTCCAAGAAGAGATTCCCGCTCAGATACGGCGGGGGATCTCCCCGCAACACCACGTGGCACGGCAGGCCTACAAGATTGCATGCAGCTACAGTGAGTCGGCAGTGGTTGCTCTGTACTGCACCGCTGGTGATGGCGCAGGTAGCCCCGGCTGCCTCAGCCTCAGCCAGAGCGTATTCCAGCTTTCGCAGCTTGTTGCCGCCCAGCGCAAGGTCGGTTAGGTCATCGCGCTTGACGAAGAGCCGTGGCGCTCCCAGCTTCCTCGTGAGCCTGGGCAGCTCCTGGAGCGGCGTCGGAAGAAGGGCAATCGGCTTACGCCTGACCTGTCCAATCTGCATTGTTCGACTCCTATCACCGTCGCCCGGCGGGCTCCAGCATCTCCGATGCGAGCACACGTACCTCTAGGGCACTGGCGATTGCAGCACCTGGAGCCGGAACGGCGCTCCCGCCAGACGCGCAGTATCGCCACGCTCCTCGTCCGCCAAGAGGCGGGTGGCGGGTGGCCAATCGCTGACTCACATCCGCCCTATCATCAAGAAGCATAGGGTGGATGGACGCCGGGATCACCGCTTCTGTTGCCTGCATGGCAGTGGGTTGAGCCACCAGATGGTGGTGCGGGTACGGCACGAACTTAGAGTTGTTGACGCGAAGAGCCAAGCACCTCACGGTCCCTCCTCACGATGGAGGTCGAACACAGATCACCAGAATCCTCATAGGAGCGCGGCCAGTGTTGCGAAGCCCGTGACTCCCCCGCTTCTGCGTGAGCACTAAGGTTCCCTCGGCTACCGGTTTCTCTCGGTGGTTTTCGTCCTCAACAACGCCATTTCCGGATAGCACGTAGTACAGCTCCTCATCGATGTCATGCTGATGCAGACCGATCGTTGAGCCAGGTGCTAGCGTTAGGTCGCGCACGTACTTGAGCGCGCTGCATGATGGGTCCTTTACCAATGTGGTAACTGAGTATTCCCCAGTCCCGCCGTGGCAACCTGAGAGCTCTTGGGTGTGAGCGTCCCCCATTCGGAAGATCTGCATAGGACGGCCTCCTCTGCAAGTCCGGGTGTCCAGGAGTGTATGCCTGACACGTCCTACCCTCAACCAGTTCGTCGACGAGGCACCACCGCCGAGCGCTCCTTGGCGCGGCGACTGTGTGGGTGTGGCACCGAAAGGAGACGAAGCATCAAGGGAGCCCCCTTCGGTGAGCGTGCGATTAGACCTTGGTGTTCCAGCCCTTGACATCTCATGGTCGACCAGTATACTGGTCTTACCAGTAGACCACAAGGAGATCTCGGGGTCTACCGAAACAGACTCGACCTAGAGGTGAAGCCGTTGCCGCGCGTCGATTATGAAGACCTCGCTAGCCGCTAGCTTCCTGAGGGTTGTCGAGCCGGTACGGGCCTCAGAAGAGATAGCCAGACAGATGGCTCAGGCAATTGACTCAGGGGTGTTCCAGTTGGGTGAGACACTCCCAGGTGAACGTCAACTGGCTCAGATTTTCGGTGTGAGTCGCGGGCCTGTGAGGGAGGCAATGGCCTCGCTGGAAGCTCTCGGGTACATAGCGGTGCGGCCGGGCCGAGGGGCAACTGTTGAGCTTGGATCTGCGGGAAACGATAGCGATGTCCGGCACCGGTTCGAGTCGCGCCGCGACCTCTTGGTTGAGCACTTCGAAGTGCACGCGGCGTTGTTTGCCGAGGCCTGTGCCCTGGCTGCGAAGCGTGGCCAGGCAGAGGAGGTAGCGGTACTTCAGCACGTTCTGGAGAGACAGGAGCAGGCAGGCGCGAGAAACGACAAGGCTGACCTCTTCTACATAGATCGCGACTTCACCTGCGTGATTGCCGCCATGGCTCACAATAGGGCACTCGAGTCTCTGATCATCGAATCCAGCGGGTATACCCGCAACTGCCGTATCACCCTGTTTGCTCTTCCCACTGCCAACCGTGCTGCGAAGTCCATCGCGGAGCACCGACGGATCGTTGATCGGATCAAGCGGGGAGATGCCGTGATGGCTGCGCAGGCGGGTCGGGACCATGTTCTCTCAGCTCTTCATGACTGGCTACGCGTTCTATCGGTGGGAGCGTCGGCAGAGGATGGGTCGAGTGCCGGTTCCGAAGAGGACGTGCGCCGTGTGGTTGGCGGAGCAAGAGACCAGTAGTCACCTAGGGAACCCGGTCGGGGTCCTAGAAAAGGAGCTGATGTGAGGCGATACACAGTGATCGGAGCGGGCAACGGAGGACTGGCAACGGCTGGTGTCCTCGCTCTGGGTGGGCACACGGTTACGCTGTTCGAGAGCAAGCAATTCGAAGCGAATCTTCAGCCCGTCAGAGCTTCCGGCACAGTAACCCTGTTTGGGGAGATCTCGGGGAGTGCCGCGATTCGACATACCACGACTGACATCGAAGAGGCAGTCACCGGTGCCGATGTTGTCATAGTGGTGACGCCATCCTCGGCTCACCGATACATAGCGGGCATCTGTGCCCCCTTTCTGGCTGAAGGTCAGGTTGTGATCCTTCATCCGGGCAGACCCGGCGGTGCGCTTGAGTTCGTGAACCGCGCGGATCTCCGGAGTGGTGTCATAGTAGCTGAGACACAGAGTCTGCTCTATGCTGTGAGGACTCTCTCTCAATACGTCTCGATTCCGTCAGATCAGCTGGCGCAAGTGCTTGGCGACAAGGTCTGGCTCTATGCTGTCAAGAGGAAGGTGAGGATCGCTGCCATTCCCAGT
>JAGUVP010000274.1 GCA_020062805.1 Candidatus Bipolaricaulis sp. | reverse complement strand
TTTTGCCCCGGGTGGCCGATCCAGGTGCGGAAGTCGGCGTCGATCCACGACCCCGGCCACAGGTCGGGAAGGAGGACGTCGCCCCCGAAGCGATCCAGGTAGCCGGATACCGTGGTCGGCACGATCCCGGATGTGGCCTGCAGTCCATGGTAGAGGGCCGCGAAGAACGGCGCGCCGTTTCGTTCGTAGAACTCCCACGCGTTCTCCCCGTCCATCGCGATGAGGACGAGCGGGGGCTCGGCCCTGTGCCAGGCCCGGCCGACATCCTTGAACCGGTGGATGAGGTCCGCGGCCGCGTCCTCCGGACGCCACGCGTGGTAGTCGAAGCTGATCCGGTTCGCGAGGAACGTATCCCGAAATAGAACCACGACCTCCCCACCTTCAGTCGACAATCGCCACGGCCGGTATAGCTCAGTGGGCGTCGGCGCCCGTCCCAGGGATCGGGAGAGGATCCCCCCGTCGGTGGCGAACCAGCGCACCCCAGCTTGGGCAAACACACCTGCCGTAGCGATGCTTACGGCCCCTTCCGCGGGCCACATCCCGACGGGCCGCGTGCCGAACGTGTTCTCGTGGTGACGGAGCGCCCGCCGGACCTGCTCTTGAGCGTCCTGGGGCGCGGAGAACGGGGGGATCTCGTCGTCGGGTTGAGGGCGCCGGGCGATCCCTGAATCCAGGAGTAGGGGCAGGATGGGGTGGTAGAACGGCGTGGCCGACAGCTCAATCACGCCGTCCGCGGCCAGACGGCGGTAGCGGGGGAGGACGTCCGCCGTGATCTGACGGTGCTTCTCTTCCATCGCGGCGAGGTCCGCTGGGGAGAACGATCCCCCCTTCCACAGGCCCTGCAGGTTCCCATCCTCCTCCAAGACCGACTGGCCGAGCCAGGCGAGGAGAGACCACCCCCACAGGGCCCGCTTGCCGGGCTCTCCCGTTGCCGAGCGAACCTGGTCCAGGTCCGGCGCCGGAAGTCCCCGCCGCGCCACCGGCAGCGGAACGTTCCCCGCCCGGAGGTCGGCCAGGGCCTCGGGGGCGGGATGGGACGGGAGATACCGATCACCGAGGGTTCCGTCGGCGTAGCGGCGGAGTTGCTCCGTGAGCGAAGGCGTGAAGTTGACGGTAACTGGGACGGGCCAGCGCTCCAGCCACGCCGCCATGTCCGAGTAGTCATTGGCGGCGCGAAGGCGGGTCCAGGGGAGGAGGTTCGCCGCGGAGCCGGGGAGGGCATACCGCGGCTGGTGCATGTGCCACAGGAACGCGACGTGAACCTCGGATGCCATGGCGGGGAATGGTAACGAGGGCTGCGTCTGAGACAACCTGCGCTCGTAGTATCGTGCGTTGTTGAATGGGCGGATCGGCGGAGGCATGATCCCGTTACGGTGGCACCGAAGCGGATTAAGGATTTACCTGAGTCCGAGCGGCCACGGGAGAAGCTCCGCGCCCGCGGCCCCCAGGCCCTGTCGGACGCCGAGCTCCTGGCGGTCCTCATCCACACCGGGACGAAGGGGAAGAGCGCGATCGAGCTCGCGTCGGTGGTGCTGAAGGCGGCCGGTCCGAACCTGTCCCGATGGGGACTGACGGAGTTCACGCGGTTGGCCGGGGTGGGCGAGGCGAAGGCGTGCCAGATCCTCGCAGCTCTGGAACTCGCCCGCCGGCACTTCCAGCGCGGCCCGGGGCGGGTCGAGGTGCCCGAGGACGCGCTCCCGTACCTCGCTTCAATTCGCGATCGGAAGCAGGAGCACTTCGTCTCCCTGACGCTCAATGGCGCCCACGAGGTGATCGAGTCGCGGGTGGTCACGGTGGGCCTCCTCACCTCGAGCCCGGTCCACCCCCGCGAGGTGTTCGCCGACGCGATCTCCGACCGTGCTGCGGCGGTGATCCTTGGCCACAACCACCCGTCGGGGAACCTCGAGCCGAGCGGGGACGACCTCGCCCTCACCCGTCAGCTCGTCGAAGCGGGGAAGATCCTCGGGATCGAGGTCCTCGACCACCTCATCGTGACGAAGACGGGCCACACCTCCCTCCGGGAGCGGGGGCACCTCTCCTAGAACCGGGGCTTGACCGAGAACAGCCGGCAGGCATTCTCCCACGTCGCCTCGGCGAGTTCGGTTACGGACGTTCCCCGCAGCGCAGCGAGCCGCTCCGCGACGAAGCGGACCTTCGCCGGATCGTTCCGCTGCCCCCGGAACGGCACGGGCGGCAAGTAGGGGGAATCGGTCTCGAGAAGGATTCGGTCGAGCGGCAGGGTGGGCATTGCCCGGCGGAGCGACTCGTTCCTCCGGTAAGTGAGGGGGCCCCCGATCCCGAGGTGGAGCCCGAGGGCCACGATCTCCCGGGCGCGGTCCGCGTCGCCTGCGAAGGCATGCACCACCCCGCGGGGAGGCCGCTCCTCGCGGACCACGGCGATGAACGTCTCCCACGCCGACCGCTCGTGGAGGATCACCGGAAGCTCCAGCCTTCGCGCCAGTCGCAGCT
>JAGUVP010000226.1 GCA_020062805.1 Candidatus Bipolaricaulis sp. | reverse complement strand
GGCGGCGAACACGAGGCTGAGCGCGGCGATGCCCACCTCGGCCCCCTTCTTCGGCATCTTCTTGCCGAAGAACAGGATCAACAGGAACGAGACGAACGGGACCGCCGGGAACAACCAGGCGTTCTCGAGGAACCAGCCGGCCGACGTGGCGGCGCCGGCTTCTGCGGCGAGCATCACAGGGTCATCCCTTCAGCAGGTCGACGGACTCGAGGTCGATGCTCGACCGGTTGCGGTAGATGAGCAGCACCAGCGCCAGGCCGACACCGACCTCGGCGGCGGCCACGGCGATGACGAACAGGGCGAACACCTGCCCGGCCGGCGTCTGGTGGAACGCGCCGAACGCCACCAGGTTGATGTTGACGGCGTTGAGGATGAGCTCGATCGACATGAGCACCATGACGCCGTTGCGCCGGGCGAGCACGCCGTAGACACCGATGCAGAACAGCACGGCGCCGAGGACGAGGAACTGGTTGAGCCACATCGGGCTACTCCCTCCGGGCCACGACGATGGCGCCGATCAGGGCGGCCAACAACAGGAACGAGACCGCTTCGAACGGGATGAGGTAGTCCCGGAAGATCGAGTCCGAGACCGCCTGGGTGGTCTGGGGCGCCAGCGCGGCGTTGACCTCGATGTCGGTGTCCTCGAAGGCGTCGACCAGCGCGAACGTCATCACCGCGAACAGCAGCACGGCGGTCAGCCCGGCGATCCAGCGGCGCTCGTTGTCGACGTCCATCTCCTGGCCGATGCGGGCCCGGGTCAGCATGATGCCGAAGAGGAACAGCACGATCACCGCGCCGATGTAGACCAGCACCTGGGTGACGCCGGTGAACTCGGCGCCGACCAGGATGAACTGTGCGGCCACCCCGGCGAGCACCAGCACCAGGTACAGCGCGGCGTGGACCACGTTCTTGGTGGTCACCACGCGTATGGCGGACAGCACCATGGCGGCGGCGATGATGCCGAAGAAAATGTTCTGGGCCACCATGGCTAGCGGGGCACCTTCTTCTTCTTCACCTCGGAGCCGGCCTCGTAGTCCTCGAAGTCGGGCACCGTCTCCATCCACTGGCCGAGCCGGCTCTTGTCGTGGAGCAGGTCCGCGATCTTCGGCTCCGAGTACTCGAACTCAGGGCTCCAGAACAGGGCCTCGAACGGGCAGACCTCGACGCAGATGCCGCAGTACATGCAGAGGGCGTAGTCGATGTCGAACCGGTCGAGCTGGTTGCGCTGACGGGGCTTGCCCCCTTCCCGGCGGGGCGGGGCCAGATACTTGTGCGCCTCGATGAAGATGCACCAATCCGGGCACTCCCGAGCACAGAGCATGCAGGCGGTGCAGTTCTCCTCCTGGAGGGCGATCACCCCGCGGGCGCGCGGTGCCGGATCCTCCTTCTCACGGGGATACTGCACGGTGACCGCACCCTTGACCGGGTTCGGCGGCTTGGTGAGACCGTCGGGGAAGACCGTCTTGCGGGCTTCGCCGAGGGTGACCCCCAGGCCCTTGATCACACCGGGAACGAGACCCATGTCAGAACGCCACCTTCAGCACGGCGGTGACCGCGATGTTCACGAGCGAGATGGGGATGAGGATCTTCCAGGCGAAGATCTGGAGCTGGTCCTCACGGAAGCGCGGGTAGGTGAACCGGAACCACATCACCAGGAAGACGATCAACATCATCTTCACCAGCATCACGACCGGTCCGAGCACGTTCATGACGTTGCTGTCGAAGGCGATGCCCGGCACCGCCCAGCCACCCAGGAACAGCACCGCGGCGATGGCGGAGAACGCGCCGGCGGTGGCGTACTCGCCGATGAAGAACAGCAGGAAGCGGAAGCCCGAGTACTCGGTGAGGTAGCCGGCCACCAGCTCCGACTCGGCCACCGGCATGTCGAACGGCGGCTGCGTGAGCTCGGCTTGCATGGCGATCATGAAGATGGCGAAGCCGACGAACTGGGTGAGGATGTAGGGGTTGCCGATCCCCCCGAAGCCGAAGATCTCGCCGTTGCGCTGGGCCTCGATGATCCCCTGCATGTTGAGCGTGCCGGCCTGGATGACCACGCCGAGCACGGCCAGCACCAGCGGCAGCTCGTAGGCGATGAGCTGGCCGGTGGCCCGCAGGCCGCCCATGAGGGAGTACTTGTTGGCCGACGCCCAGCCGGCCATCAGGATGCCGATGACCGACACCGATGACACCGCCAGGGCGAAGTAGATCCCGGTGGGGAGGTCCGCGAACCAGGCGTCGGGGCCGAACGGGACCACGGCGTACATGATGAACGTGGACGCCACCACGACGATCGGCGCCCAGGCGAAGACCCGACGGTCGGACCCCGCCGGGAACAGGTCTTCCTTCTGCAGCCACTTGCCGACCTCGGCCACCAGCTGCAGGGAGCCCGCAGGGCCCGCCTCCCAGGGACCGAGGCGGCTCTGCATGAACGCCATCATCTTGAACAGGTAGAGGTTGACGATGGCGCCGGCCGGCAGCAGCACGGCGGCGAGGAGGCCCAACACCCGCAGGATCGTCTCCTGCCAGTAGGCCAGCTCGATGGCGAGCACGGATCCCGTCATCGGTCGATGTCTCCGTGCTTGTTGTCCCGCATGGGGCCCCAACCCCATGCTCCTCCGCCAAGTGGGGCCCCCACCCCACGGCGGCCGTGGGCCGCGCAACGCGTCGTGAGGTGGTTCATCGGTCGATGTCTCCGAGGATGAAGTAGAGCGAGGCGAGGATGGAGATGACGTCGGGAACGTACACGCCGCGCAACAACCAGGGCACGATGCTGATGTTGTTGAAGCTCGCCGAGCGGATCTTCACCCGGTACGGCACGAGGTCGCCCTTGGAGACGATGTAGTAGCCCATCTCGCCGAGCGGGTTCTCGGTGACCGCCCAGGCCTCGCCCTCGGGCACCTTGATGATGCGGGGCACCTTGGCCATGATCGGCCCCGACGGCAGGCCGTCGCAGAGCTGCACCACCATCTTCGCCGCCTCGCGCACCTCCTGGAGGCGCACCCAGTAGCGGGCGAAGCTGTCGCCGTCGGGGTGGGTCCAGATCTTCCAGTCGAGCTTGTCGTAGACGAGCGCGTTGGGCGTGTCGCGGCGGTGGTCCCAGTCGACGCCCGAGGCGCGCAGGTTGGCGCCGGACAGGCCGTAGGACAGGGCGACCTCGGGCGGGATCACGCCGATGCCCCGGGTGCGCACGCTGAAGATCTCGTTGCCGACGAGCAGCTCGTCGAGCTCGTCGCAGAAGTCCTGGACCTTCTGCATGACCTGCTTGGTCTCGGCGATCCAGCCCTTGGGCAGGTCGTCCTTGAGACCGCCGATGCGGTCGAAGTTCGGGTGGAAACGCCCGCCGGTGGCCGCCTCGATCAGGTTCAGCACGTACTCGCGGTCACGG
>JAGUVP010000114.1 GCA_020062805.1 Candidatus Bipolaricaulis sp. | reverse complement strand
GCGCAGGCCGCGGCGAGGGTGCGAAGCTCCTCGCAATCCTGCGCCGCACCGGCCTCTCCGTGGACACCGACTACATGGGGCGGTCCCTGCGCAAGACGATGCAGGTCGCCGGGCGGAGCGCCCGCTACGCGGCACTCCTCGGCCAGAACGAACTCGCCCGCAGCGAGATCAAGCTCAAGAACCTCTCCTCCGGAGAGGAGAAGACGGTCGACCTCTCGCAGTTCACAGCTGACCCCCTCGCCTTCATCAACTGACCTTCTGAAGCTGGTTCGCGCAGAAGACCCAAGCCACGCCGCCGAGCACGCGGAGTACGCCGAGATGCTGTAGCGTCGCAGCTTGTCTGCGACGAACGGCCGTCGGGCATGAAGCCCGACGCTACGACTTCTCTAGGCGGGCTCGGTAGTGGATGGCTGCCCATCCGCGGGGATCCGCATTTCTCCGCGCCTGCCTGTCGGCAGACAGGTGGCCGAAGGCTCCGCGGGCTATGCACGCCGCTGGGCCGTGACCCGCTTCGCCATCAGGATGTCCGGCTTCCCGAACCCGTTGGCGTCCGGGATCAGGCCCACCACCACGAACCCGCACTTCCGGTAGAACGCGAACGGGTGGCCCCCCACGTCCTCGATCCGCGCCGCCCACGAGAGGACGTCCGGGTAGAGGTCCACGCCGTAGAGGTTCGTCCTCCCGTCCTCGTCGTCCGTGCCTATGAAGATCGTGTCCACGCCACGCTCCCGGGCGAGGCGCTCCAGGTCCGCGACCAGAGCGCGGCCGATCCCCTGGCGCTGCCGGTCCGGCCGTACCACAAGCGGATGAAGCTCCCACACGTGGCCTTGATAGGAGGGGATCGCCCCGATCCACCCGACCACGTCCCCGTTCTCGTCCAAAGCCACCCGGCTGATCCAGCCTGGCTTGAGTGATCCCTGCACCTCAGCTAGCCCTTCCTCCAGCGTATGCCAGCCGCTCGGGATGCGGGAGAAGCACCGGACGAGCAGCTCCGCCGCCTGACGCACCGCCCGCTCGTTCTCCTCGGATAGACCGACGATCTTCATCACAAGAACCGCTTCCCCAGCAGCGGCGCGTCTGCAGAGGCAATCTGGAGGGGACGACATGCTGTTGCTCGGTGATGGCCCGCCACTACTGGCCTTCGACACTGACGGGAAACCACTGGGTCTCGTCATGCATACGCCAGTCAGACGAGAGGTGAGCAACCTTCACATGGAACACGGGTCCCCGGAGATAGGGCTCAAGGAAGCGCTTGGCAAGCCTGATCTCAATGCGGTTTCCACTGTCGATGTTGTCCGAGACTCCGATCACAGTCCACGTCGCCGATCCCTCGGTGAACAGGCTCCCTCCGCTTGTCCAGTCACGATCCCTGGAATGCTGATTGGATAGGCGTAGTGTCAGGTCCGGAAGCCGGTTACCCGTGATATCGAAGAGTAGATCAAGATTAGCGGGATCGGTCGGTGGAGAAACGTACTCAACCATGAAGAACAGATAGGTCTCATCCTGTGTGTAGCTGACTCCAACTATGTCGTCTGGCCCTCTTTTATCGCCCTGAGGGTCTCTGCTGACAACATGTCGTGCTTCCCACTCCTCGAAGCTGCCGTCAATCACGATCATCTGGGGGCGTGCGTACCCCAAGAAGATCTGCTGCACTACGTCCTCTGCCTTCAGACGGAATGTGGAAGTGTGTGTCTCCCTGCGCCCCCCCGCATACCATGGCGACAGAGGGTAGCTATACCAGCCCGGGCCGAAGTATCCCTCCATCTCACGAAAGGCGATTGCATGGGACTGATAGTACAAGGCCATATCACCGACGCTAGGCTCAGTCGGGTCGTAGGCATCTGTAAGTGGGCAGACGAGACCGTGGACAGCGCATCCCTCTACTGCCACCACCCCGTTCTCCCACATCATGAACGGCTTGTTGTGGTATCTCTGAAACGGCTGGAAGACAAGTCGAATGAGCTCCTGCCATCCCGCGATCATCTGTGCAAGCGAAGGCCGGGCCACATCTGCCAATGGGTCCAGAGCCCACCCAGACAGACCGACCACATCGAAGGAATCCCAGAAGGGGGCTCGCAAGATCGACTGGCCTGGGAAGAAATCAGGCTTGTGATGGGTCCCGTGGAACAGCGGCCCGGGGTAGACGCGGCGAGCGTCGTCCGCAGCGCCTTCGATCCATCGGCTCAAGCTAGAGGCCTGTTCGGTTGTGTTCCTATACTGGTGAACTGAACTTACTGCAGGGCACAGATCTACCATATCTGCCCCCAGCTGGGTCCAGAAGACCAGTTTGTCCAACGTCAGCTGGGACAAGTTACGGAGGAACTCCTCTAGCGGACGAGGGGAAGCCGAATACAGCTCTGTCCACTCACCGCCGTGGCTTCCAACAGAGACCACCACTCCCACCATCACACTCATGCCAAGCCTGTGTGCCTCGTTCACAACGTAGGCTTCCTCATGATCGCGCTTAGTCGGGCCTGCCGACGCTCCCAGGTCATACAGGGCGCGGATTTCCGTAGCCTCCCTGCTCTCTATGTAGTACTCATTCCACATGCGAACCCCATTTGTGCCGACACCAAGAAGCTCCGCCAGGTAGACGTCCACCAGCGCTAGCTGGGCACGTTGTCCCCATGGCGGGAATACCAACTCGTTGAGCCACATCGAAGCCAAGTCAACATCCCTCCGCAACTCCATCGGCCTCCATCTGGAGAAGCGCAAGGTTCTGTCGAGGAGCCCGAGGTCCGGCTTGTCGTACTGCCGCATGTGCTCCTCAGTCGAGAGGATCCGGTTGATGTCGAGGATCACGCCCCACGGGACGAAGTAGTCCTTCTTCCCTTCGGGGTTGACCAGCGTTCGGTCACTGCAGAACACGACCACCGGGATCGTCACCGAACTGGTGCGGCCGTCCGGGGCGGTAACGTGCAGGTGAACCTCGCCGTAGCCTTGCCACTCGGGGTTACTCCCCCAGATGTACAGGGTCCCATCTTCAACCGCAGCGCCGATCCCGTCCGGATGGCTCACCTCGAAGGTCCAGGTGAGCTGTGCCGCGGGGAGATCAACGAGGACGGGGTAGAAGGCGAGCTCGGGAACTCCCCGTAGCGGCAGGACGAAGATCTTGTCGCGCTCGGACACACCCTGCATCACGTAGGCGGGATGGGCGAAGAACGCCGGGTTGAGGAGTTCCCCGTGGACATCGGGCTTGCCCTTGGGATCCGAGAACCCCAGGTTGGGCCGAGCCGATGTGGGGGGACTGGCCAACCACTCAATCTTCACCACCCGGGCAGCGTCCGGCCGCCATGTGAAGCTGAACCATCCTCCGGCGGCCACCTCACCGCCGCTGAGAACGATCACCGTGGCCGGCCCCTGCGGATCGCGCTGGGGGAAGTCCGGCCACATCGAGGTGATCTCGGCGGGCTCGGAGAACTCGATCCGCACCGCCCGCGCCACCGCGCCCGAGCTGTTCTGGTACATCGCCCCGGCCAAACACGTCCCCGCTAACCCCACGGCCAGCGCCATTGCCAACCCGAGGACTCTTCTCATCTTCCCCTCCTCGCCGCCATGATAGGCCCAGTCCCCTCCTCTGCCAACAGCGTATCAGGCCATCGGCGGGCTTGGTCCTGGCCTTGGCTGACACACCGGTGTGCGGTGGGGGTCCTCTCCGCTAGGAGATCCGCACTCAGGCTTGCCGCTCTTCGATCCTCGCGAGGAGATGCTCGACAGCCATCCTCAGGAATGGGATATCGCGCGAAACGGTTTCCCACACGACTTCCGCGTCGATCTCGAAGTACCCGTGGACGAGGATGGTCCGCATCCCGATGATCTTGGACCAAGGGACGTCAGGCGCCAGCGAACGGACCTCCTCGGGAAGAGACCGAGCGGCTTCGCCGATGATCTGCAGGTGCCTGACAAACCAATTCTGAAGAAGCTCGTCGTGCTCAAAGGCAGCCCTGCTACGTTCACCGTACCGCTGGATGGCCTCGATCGCTTCGAGGATGTCGCG
>JAGUVP010000169.1 GCA_020062805.1 Candidatus Bipolaricaulis sp. | reverse complement strand
GCATCGGCTACGCAGATCTCAAGTGCGAGTTGAGATCTGTGGGCCGCGTGCAGGACCGGTCGGGTAGGCACGGCCGCCGGAGGTGCACCTGCCCTTTTGGCCCAGATCCTAGCTCTCGACTTGGACCTGTTTCGGGGCGCAGATCAGGAACAGCATGGTGGAGTGATGCGAGCTGCCGGCCTGTCGTCATAGCGGCCTTCGAGAACCCTCAAGCACTGTCCTGCACGACCGCACTCGCCGGTTCTGCAGACAGGATCAGGCCATGCCGAGTGTGAAAGTAGCCCTCTACGGGGAGCCAGCCCCGTTCAGGTCTGTATTATTGCCACTCCGCCCTCACCTGTCAGAACCGCTACGAATCGCGACGCTCTAGAGCGCCAGACGCTCTTCCTGTGGCAGGACATTTTCGTACTCCGCGGAGCGGAACCACACATGCTCCGGCTCCCGCTCCGTGAGAAGCGTGAACCCCATGCGCTCGTACAGGTGGCGGTTCTTCACGTGAGACTCGGGAGTCCCCAACGTCCACCGCTTCACGTTCAGATGAAGCCGGTACAGCCGACGGAACGCCTCCTGCCCGATTCCACGGTCTTGGCACACCGGCTCGATGAAGATCCGCCAGAAACTCTCCATATGGTGCTTCTCCACGTCAGCGGCCACGATCACCCCGCCCACGATACGGTCACCGAGCAGAATCTTGTAGTAGACGCACTCGGGGGAGGCGATCATGTCAGCTGTCCACTGAGGGTCGAGCGTCCCTGGGAGATCCACGGGTGGATCCGGCAGCTCCCACAGCCTCTTGAGATCCTCAGGCGGCGCGAACTCCTCCTCTATGAGAAACGCTCGCCCCTGGATGATCGCAAGTACTCCCGCCCCGAGATCTGACTACACCAAGTCGACACTGGGTTCTTCCTCTCGGTATCAGGCCTGCTGACTGAAGAAGGCCCGGGAGTAGGAGAATGAGCTTGGCCGACTCCTATCGCTTCGTCCGCGATTCCACTGAGACCCCATCGTTAGCGCCCAGAGAGTCGGCGCGTCGCTGCTTGGCCTGCTCAGAGGCCCACTGATCCTCCGCTTCCTGGAGTTCTCGCCTACGTTCCGCCAATCTGGCTTCGACTTGAGCCTTCAGCACGAAGGTCGCCCGGAGCTTTGCGGGTATAGCCGACAGTTCGGATGTGGCCGCACGCTCCGTCACTGCCCTTCTTGGGTACTTGAACCCTCTTGTAGTTTGGAGCTTCAGCACTTCCAATCTGTGTTCGAGACTTGTTGTGGCCTCATCGGCACGGTTCAGGCTCTCTTCGGTCCTACTTACTGCGCGACGTGCGTCGTCAAGGTACTCGGGTACCTGCTCACTACGTGCCGCCGCTCTTGCCATTCTCCGTTCCCCCTCCTATGACTGAGGCGTTCGCAGTCCGCCCGTTCCTGGGGCAGCACAGCGCATGACAGTCTTCCAGGCCAGAAAGCCGCGTGCTCCCTCAACCTCCACCCCAACGAGCGATCTTCCAGCGTAATGTCAGCTGGGCCCCAGCAGCGTGTTCCGCCGAGGTCCATCCCTGGCGATCGGGGCAATGCCTCGACCGCATCATCCCATAGTCACGTTGATGGGCCCGTGCCCCGCGAGCAGAGCGAAACTGATCGCGCGTGTCTTGTGACACACCCTCAAGATCCTAGCTCGTCCATTGTACACCTCGTGTCAAGCGGCCGAGCAGCCTAGAGACATTCTCTAACCCAGCTTCTACAGTTGGTTTTGAAGAGCCGGCTTCTGTGGGGCACTTCGGGATGCAGACTCAGGCCTTGGCACCATGCGGGACAGCCTCCCGCACCGGAGTGGGGATGGCGACCCCTGCGGCCCGGGACACCCTGCCACTTGCTCCCCTCGACGGGGAAGCGCAGGATGTAGTCTCTGCTGTGGTGATGGACCGCGGCTTTCCGGGCCTCGTCAAGGGCCCGTACCACGTCTCCCCACTTCGCCGCGAGCTCCCTCTTTGCCAGTCGGACGCAGAGATCGTGCCGCACTGAGAGAGAAAGCTCACGAAGATGCGTCCGGCGATCGTCACGGCTTGCCTGTGGGAGATCGGGCGCGTCTCCAGTAGGTCATTCGCCCCCCCGGAGAACTGCTCTACAGTGAGAGAACACTTGTACTGACGCCAACTCGACTGCCGAGCGGTCGGTGTGCGTCCCGAGTGACATGCCCCCAGCAGCAGGTCCGCTCTCGGGTCGGTCTACCAGACCTTCCGGGTAGCCCCATCTTCAGTCCACCGACAAGGTTCAGACGTCGGCTTTGCATTGCGGCTCCAACAGCGATCAGTTCCGCGATGTAGTGCGCAGGCGCCTGGTTCCCAAGATGGAGTGTGGTCGCGTTTCGTCTTCTCCCTCCTCGGCTTCCCCACTCCCAGCGCCCCTCCTTCCTAGCTGGACCCTTATGACTCGACCAGTTCAGCAGAAACAACCGGTCGATGCCGAGTTTGAAAGTGATCCTCTACGGGGAGCCACGCCCCATCGCCCCACCCCCCCGACTATCGGCATGGATTCGCTTCTGCGGAGGCAGATCAGCAGGTTATCTGAAGTTGACACAACTCACTGCAGCACCTAAAGTGCTGATCATCTCAGTTGTTCCGGCTCAGAAGGAGGTCTGCACAGATGTTCAGTGATCGAACTCGGAAGCGCGCGAAGTCTTTGGGATGGGCAGTGGGCTTGGGGTTGGTCGTGCTCTGGGTGGCGACGGCCACGGTCGGTGGCGCCCCTCCGGGTCCCCGGGACAGCTACTTCTTCGTACCGGGAAACCATGGGGTCCTCCACGGTGCGACCGAAGAGGCGTTCCTGAGGCACTGGGGCCAAGGAGACGTAAGCATCTACGCCACCAAGGACGGGGAGAAGGAGATCGTGTTCCCGCTGGCTCTCCTCGGCATCTTCGTGGCGGATCCCGTGGAGCTCGTTGAGGTCGCCTTCTCATTCAAGACCTGGGGAGAGCTGACCCGGATCACCCGAGTCCGTGTCTACCGGACGAAGTTGGACGGGTCCTACCGGACGATCCTCGATGAGCGGCCGGCCGAAGGTTGGACGGACCCGGAATGGCGCGTGCTCACGTTCCCCATCACCAGTGATGACCTCATCGCTGTTGATGATGGCCAGGTGGCCGTGCGGGTAACGTGTTTCATCCCCGAAGGGCAGAGGGTGGAGTTCACCGGCGTGAGGCTGAGGGTCAAGTAGGACATCCCCACTGCGGATCCAGAACACCGGGACCTGACTCGCCGGGCGACCGGGCCCCGGTGTTCTGGCGGCACGAGGTGGGTCCAGCGGTGCGGAGTCGAAGGGTATAGTGCGCACCCTCCAGCGCAGAACCAACGGCCCCGACGGCGATCTCCGCCTTCCCTAACGAGAACGGACCTTATCAGTGCGGCCAAGGGCAGATCGCCCTCCGGGCCCATGCTTGACTCAACACAACGACAGCCCTCCCTAGCGATCCTGACTCCGCGAGCCTCGATCGATTCAGCAGGAATCACCAGTCCGTGACGAGTTTGAACAGCAGTCCTCCCCGGGGAGCCACGCCCTCAACGCCCGTTTCTTAGGAGGATGTACGCCTTGTTCGGAACGCGCGGACGTCCCTTCTTGCAGCCGCCCGGCAGGGCCACCTTGTTTGCCGAGATCATCGGGGCGCACTACCATCCTCCCACACTCGAACTCACCGGAGGTGGGCAACGCATGCACAAGCTCCTGCGTGTAGACATGAGCAAGCGAACGGTGGCCTACGAGGATCTCCCCAAGCGCTACAGCCAGATGGGCGGCCGCTGGCTGACTTCGCGGATCGTCGCCGACGAGGTCCCCCCTACCTGTCATCCTCTGGGTCCGGAAAACGTCGTAGTGATCGCCCCGGGGATCGTTACGGGAACCCCAGCTCCCACTTCATCTCGCATCTCGGTGGGTGCCAAATCGCCGCTCACAGGTACGATCAAGGAGAGCAATTCCGGAGCCGCCTTGAGCCCGAAGCTGGCCCGCCTGGGCATTCGCGCGGTCATCATCGAAGGGCAGGCGAAGCCCGGTGAGTTCTCCCTCCTCCGGATCAGCAAGGACGGCGCGTCGCTTTCCCCCGCCGCTCAGTGGACCGGGAAGAGCCTCTACGAAGCGTTCCCCGCCCTGTTCGACGCGCACGGAGGCGTGCAGCGGGTTGGGATCATGGCGATCGGCACGGCGGGCGAGATGCGGATGGCGTCGGCTGGAGTGGCGTTCAACGATCTCTCAGGCCGA
Source organism: Candidatus Bipolaricaulis sp. (assembly GCA_020062805.1). Classification (GTDB taxonomy): domain Bacteria; phylum Bipolaricaulota; class Bipolaricaulia; order Bipolaricaulales; family Bipolaricaulaceae; genus Bipolaricaulis. Next base: position 5,491 of record JAGUVP010000169.1, on the reverse strand, counting down.
CCAAGCCGTTACGCAGGCCGTGGTGGACTGGGGGCCGTACTGGGGAGCAAAGGGCTCAAGTTCATGGTCGTGGACGACACGGACGCTCCAAAGCGGGAGATCCGCAACAAGGACCTGTTCGCAAGCGGCCGCGCCAAACTCGCCCATGCTCTGGCCACCCACGCCATCACCAAGCCCAAAGGGGCGCTCAACACGTACGGCACCGCAGTCCTCATCAACATCATCAACGAGGCGGGCGCGCTGCCCTCCCACAACTTCCGCGAGGGGCGGTTCGCCGGGGCAGCGAAGATCGCGGGCGAGGCGATCTTCGAGGGGAACAAGTCCCGGCTTGGGAAGGAGCTCTACAACCACCCGTGCAGCCCGGGCTGCACCATCCAATGCTCGAACACATGGCACAGGCCCGACGGGAGCGAGCACACGTCGTGCATCGAGTACGAGTCGGACTGGGCACTCGGGGCCAACTGCGGGATCGACGATCTCGACGTGATTGCTGAGCTGAACCAGCTCTGCAACGACTACGGCCTGGACACGATCGAGACGGGGGGCACGCTCGCTGTGGCGATGGAAGCCGGGGTGGCGAAGTTCGGTGACGGGCAGCGGGCGATCGAGCTTCTCCACGAGATCGGCCGGGGCACGCCGCTCGGCCGGATCCTTGGCGCCGGGGCCGTGGTCACGGGTCGGGTGTTCGGAGTGGAGCGGGTCCCCGCCGTGAAGGGGCAGAACATGCCCGCCTACGACCCACGAGCGATCAAGGGGATCGGAATGACGTACGCCATCTCCACGATGGGCGCCGACCACACCTCAGGGTACACGATCGCCCCGGAGATCCTTGGGGTGAGCGGGAAGACTGACCCACTGGAAGCGGGCAAGACGGACCTCGTGCGGAACTTCCAGTACGCTACGGCGTTCCTCGACTCGACCGGGCATTGTCTGTTCACCGCGTTCGCGATCCTCGACATCCCCGAAGGGCTGGAAGGAATGGTAGAAGAGTGCAACGCGATCCTCGGCACGCATTGGACGACGGCCGATGTGGCCCGGATCGGGGAGGAAGTCATCGCCATCGAGCGGGCGTTCAACAAGGCGGCCGGGTTCACCGAGGCCCATGATCGGCTCCCGGGGTTCATGGCCCGCGAGAAGCTCCCGCCCCATGACGTGGTGTGGGATGTCCCCGACGAAGAACTGGACAAGGTCCATCGGCCGTAGGTCATCGTGATGGCAACGGTCGAGGTTCACCTCTACGGGCGGCTGCGCCGGTTCGCTCCCGCGCGAGAACCGACCGGCGAGTCGGTTGCCTCTGTTCCGGTGCAGGCTGAGGACACGATCGTCGCTGTGACAGAACGAATGGGCATCCCTGCGGAGGAGCTGGGCACGAACCTGTTTGTGAACGGCCGGTATGTACACCCTTCCCATCGGGTCCGCCCTGGAGATCGGATCGGGCTGTTCCCCAACGACATGAACCTTCTCTACCGCTGGTACTTCGCTCCCCTCGGCGGCGATGATCACGGTTGACGTCTGCCTGTACGCGGATCTCGGGCGGTACGCGCCCCACCTCCAGGTGGGGCAGCCGCAGTCGGTGGCCGCCCCTGCGGGGACGACAGCGGGAGGACTCCTCCACAGACTCGGAATATCGGTCAATGTGGTGCGGCTTGTGTTCGTGAACGGGCGGTCCCGCCCGCTCGACCACGTGCTGGCGGACGGCGATCGGGTCGGGATCTTCCCCCCGATCGGCGGGGGCTAACGGCCTACGCAGGCACAATCCTCCCGTGCTGCGTTGAGAAGAAGACTTCTACGGGGAGCCCGGGAGAACGTGCCACCCTTTCGGCGATCAAGCCGAGGGACCTTCTGTTGACAGGATCGTCCGTCCCGCCCACTGCGGCGCACCCACCTAGGGCATCGATGTCTCCTCTCGCCCGGCAGCTTCTGCTGCCTCGCCTCGCGGGCGTGAGCCAGCGGTACCCCTTCAGGAAGAACCTGTCTTGAGGCAACTCGGGACCTTGACGATGGTCAGATGACTACCTAGAATGGGGTAACGATTTCGGAGAACGATTTGCCATGGATGGGAATGTGACCATCAGGGATGTGGCAGCGCTGGCCGGGGTCTCGCCGAGCACCGTCTCCCGTGTGCTGAATGGGAATCACCGTCAACACATGACCCCGGCCACACGGGATCGTGTCCACGCCGCCATCGACGCGCTCCGGTACACGCCGCTACGGTCAGCACGGTCCCTCCGTCGTCAGCGCTCGCACGTGCTCGCGGTCGTTTTGCCGGACATCTCCAACCCCTTCTTCTCTCTTCTCGCACGTGGTGTGGAATCCATCGCGTTCGGAACCGGATGCTCAACGATGATCTGCAACAGCGACCATTCCCCGACAAAGGAGCGTCACTACCTGGAGATCCTCCTGGCTGAGCAAGCGCTAGGTGTTGTCTACATCCCGACATCAACCCCCGACGAGGAGGGGCTCAAGCGTTTGGCCCGATCCGGGGCGAGGATTGTAGTAGCCGATAGGGTTGTTCCGGGTTTCCCGAGCGTCCGCGCCGACAACGCCGGTGGCAGCCGGGCGCTTGCGGAGTACGTGTTGAGATGCGGGTACCGCCGGATTGCTTACCTCGCGGGTCCCGCAGACGTGAGCACCGCTCGGGAGCGCCTGGAGGGATTCCGCGCGGCCCTCGATGCAGCCGGCGTTCAGCCCGTCGCGATCGAACGCGGGCCCTTCACGTGCGAAGCAGGTTACGACCTGAGCACCAAGTTGGCTCGCAGCGCCCGCGTTGACGCCCTCGTCGCAGCGAATGACATGATGGCCTTGGGCGCTCTGCGAGCGGTAGAGGATGCGGGTCTGTCGGTCCCGGAACACGTCGGCGTAGCCGGTTTCGACCATGCTCCATGGACAACCTATCTGCGCCCGCAGTTGACGACCGTGGAGGTGCCCGCCCTCCAGATCGGGGAGGTGGCCGCTGGTCAGCTCCTCTCGGAGGTCGCCGAGGATGCATGTCTGCCGACACGACTGATCGAGGGGGAGACGTGCGTGAGCCGCCGTTGATCGCCGCGAGCAGCCCGTTGTGCGGGCAGGGGCGCGCCTATGCCGCGGCCGTCCCGGCAGGCCCATCACGCGTTCAGAAGGAGGTGATCGGGGGGCGCGCTGCCCATAGCTGGAAGCACGGTTGGTGCAGATCAACTCGGGACTAGTTGGGGTGTGCACGAGAGGATGCAGCTCGGCAGACCCCCGAATACCAAGGAGGGGCATGATGCGAAGGACACGAGTTGCCGTGTGTATTGGTCTCTTGGCTGCAATCGCGTTGTCCGTATCCGTCGTTGGACAGCGGATCGGAGAGGGAAGGACGCTCGTCGTGGGGATCTGGGGAGCTGCCCAGGAGGAGCTGACCCGCGAGTACGTCATCAAGCCGTTTGAACAGGCAACGGGCGCGCGCGTGGAACTCATTCTTGGCGGGAGCACGGACCGGTTTGTGCGTCTGTACGCCGAGTACGACAAACCAACCATGGATGTCGCGTTCCTCGCCTACGGGCAGGCGCAGCAGGCCCTGAAGGACCGGGTGGTACAGGGACCGAACCCGATCAACGTCCCAGAATGGAAGAACCTCTACCCCCAGGCCCAAGCGGTGGGGTACGGTGTTGCTTTCTTGGCCGTTGGCCTCATGTACAACACGGAGTATGTCAAGCAGGCTCCCACGTCGTGGCTCGACCTGTGGAACCCCGCCTACAAGGGCAAGGTGGCACCGTTTGTCTTCCCGGGAACCCAAGGAACGGCCTTCCTCGTCATGGCTGCCCGCGCGCACGGCGGCGATGAGTACAACATCGATGCCGGATTCAACGCCATCGCCCAGCTGAAACCCTTCCCCGCCGTCCTGTCCGGAATCCCGGAAACAAACCTGGGATTTCTCACCGGGGACATCTGGTTCGCGCCCCAAATTCACGGGTACGTGTACGAGTTCAAGGCGGAGGGGGGGCCTGTAGACTTCGTGTATCCATCGGAGGGGACCCCGTTTGCGATGAACGTGGCCACCATCCCCACCAATGCGAAGAACACGGATCTCGCCGAGATCTTCATCAACTACTTCCTGAGCCATGCCAACCAGTTGGCCTACGCAGAGAGGCTGTATTACGCTCCCACAAACCGCACGGTCGAGCTGCCGCCGGAGTTGGCAGCGATGATGCCGTACGGCGCGGAGCAGATCGCCGAGCTGCTTGAGCTCGACTGGGCACACATCACGGCGCAACAGTCCGATTGGGCCGATCGGTGGAATAGGCAGATTCTGGAGAAGTAGGCAGAATGGATCTAGTCGCCACCACGGGGCTCTGCCCCGTGGTGGCGGCGGCCCCCTGCAGTGGAGGTGTCCTCTGGTCCGCAAGAACCTGGTTCCCGTGACCCTGGCTACACCCAGTTTCGTGATCTTGGGGATCGGTTTCCTCGCCCCCCTGGTGCTGCTCTTCCTCCTGAGCTGGCGCCAGAGCGTTCCTGGCAGTGGACTCATTCTCGATCAGTGGACAACCGCCAACTACACCCGCCTCCTGTTTGACGCGTACTACTTCAGGATCTTCTGGAGAACGTTCACAATTGCGTTGTACGCTACGCTTCTCTCGCTAGCGCTCGGCTACCCGATCGCGATGGCGATCGCGCGCAGTAAGGGCAGAGCCAAAGTCTTCCTACTTGCGGTGGTCCTTACGCCACTGCTCACCAACGTCGTCGCTCGCACCTTGGGCCTGATGATCCTCCTCGGGCGTCACGGCCCGATCAACAACCTGCTCGTTCAGCTCGGGCTCCCTCGCTTGACGCTCGTGCCGGGTGTGCCCGGCATCGTGATCGGTCTGACCCAGGTCTTCATGCCGTTCCTGATCCTGTCCGTCAGCAGCGTGCTCGAGAACATCGATCCTGCTTTGGTGGAGGCGGCGCGCAGCCTCGGTTGTACGAGGTTCGGGGCCTTCAGGAGAGTGGTCTTGCCCCTGAGTGTCCCGGGCATCGTCGGAGGAAGTCTCTTCGTGTTCTTGCTTAGCTTCAGCGCCTTTGTCACGCCCCAGCTGCTGGGTGGGGGAATGGTTGTCGTGATGACCACCCTGATACGGCAGCAAGCAATGGTCCTGCTGAACTGGCCATTCGCTTCAGCCGTGGCGATCGTTTTGCTGTTGGTCAGCATCGTGCTGGTCGGCACCTATACGCGTGCCTTGGGAGGAGCGGAGAGGCGCGAGTCAACGCGCGTTGCCGCCTCCGGCAAGATCTCGAGTTGGGGAAGAGCAGTCCAGGGGCTCCGCAGCGCGAGTTATGATCTAGCGGCATCGCTGGGACGCGCCTGGGCCAGGTTTGCTCGGTACCTGAGGCCGATGGGACAAGCACTCGGCAGGCTGAGATTCATGGTGCGGGCCGGCGGTTGGGGAGGGAAAGCGCTCATCATCGCGTTCATCCTGGCTCCTTTGCCGATCGTGATCGTCTCGTCGTTCTCTGGATCCAGCCTGATCATGTTCCCACCCCGAGGCGGTTT
>JAGUVP010000187.1 GCA_020062805.1 Candidatus Bipolaricaulis sp. | reverse complement strand
GGCTAGACGACAACTCTCGTGTTGTTCTTCTCTTGGTGCGCTGCACCTCGCCCTCCCCAGAATCGAGGCCAACGTTAGCCGATGCGTCTGAAAGCTGGCCACCGTCTCCGAGCACCCTCGAGCAAACTGGTCCGTCATACTGCCAAGAAATGGGTGACCGGGCGTCTGGTGTCTCGTGCGTTCTCTCTCGCGACCTGTCGATCGGGTCCTGCAATGCTGGCAGCCCTTACCCGATGCGCTGCTTCTGCGTGGGAACACCGCGCTGGTCTGTTAAGCCGAGTTCGTCCAGGCACAGGTTGTAGCGAGATTCCGCCGAGAGTTTCGGTAGGTCCTTTGTTTGGGAGCTGCGCTCCATCTTCTTCGGGTCACCGTCGAGAACGCCGGCAGCGAGTAGCCGTTTCGTAACGTCGATGCCACGACGATGCCGGAGCGCCTGAGCGCCGTTAGCGCGTAGGAAGATGTAGAACGCGTCCTCGATGGTGAGACCCCAATGTGCGACTGAGCGCTGGGTGACTTCTTGTAGGGCGAGGGTGTCACGCATCGTCCCGTACACGGGCCGCCGCGTCGAGCTATAGAGTCCCCTCAGCAGATTCACCTTGGGGGGCGCGCCGATGACAGGGCAGTCGTACATCTTCGACGACCACGCAGTGGATGCCGAGTTCCGCAGGCTGCAGCACATCGAGCGCAACGGCGACTACTACTCGCAGAACCGCCTCCGGGCCTGCGGGATTGGCCCCGGAGCACGCTGCCTGGAGGCTGGGATCGGCGCGGGGTCCATGGCAAGGTGGATGGCCGAGCAGGCGCTGCCCGATGGCCACGTGTTCGGGGTCGACATTGACGACCGCTGGTTTCCTGCCTCGGAGATCGCCGGAGTCGAGTGCATCAAGTCCGACATCAGGGCCTTTGATCCCGGTCCGGAATCACTCGACTTCATTCACGCCCGGCTGTTCTTCATGCACCTCCCGGACCGGGCCGACGTTCTCCGTCAGATGATGCGCTGGCTCAGGCCGGGAGGGTGGGTCGTCATCGCAGACGCAGACATCTCTATCCCAGCACGGGTCACCAGCCCACTGGGAGAGCTGTGGAACGAGCTGAACGGCCGGTTCGTTCGAGCTGTGAGCAAGCTCGGCGGGGACGCCACCATCGCCTCCCGCCTCGACGCTCTCTTCCTCGACGCAGGCCTGGTGGATGTGCGCGCGGACACGCACTACTCGAGCATGTTGACCAAGGATCCGGACATGGGGGCATTCCTGGTGTCGTCATTCGATGCGATCTGCAGTCTGTGCGACGTGAGCGACGTTCGGGAGGAGGACCTGAGCGCTTTGCGTGCATCGCTCCCTACGGGCGAGAACGTGTCGACCTTCTATCACCTGACGGTTGCAGCCGGTCGCCGTCCGACCTGAGCCCGAGGTTGCCCCTTCAGAGCGGGCACCGAGCATTCTCTCCTAGTCCCCAAGCCGGGGGACGACCGACCGCCTATCGCGACGGAGATCAAGACCATCGCCTGCGGCGGAAAGTCCGCTATCTGGGCTTCCAACGCAACCGGCCTGGTTTCTGTCTGGCGCCGTCCGCTTGCCGCGTCAGTGAAGTGGATTACCTACTCGCCCAGGCCGCGCTCGGCTTCGCTATCTCCGAGACCCTCACCTCTGACGCCCTGCCGTTTGTGACCCTGCCCGAACGTTTACGGGCCTTCCCCCAAGCACGCAGCGGCGACTCGTGGTGCTGCGCGAGCAGGTCGAAGTAGGGCTTCCTGACGGGTCGTCGAGAGTGTTCGGACCTGGCACCAGTTTCATCGAAGATGACCTAGGCACCTCCGGACATGCGACCCGCACCGTCGGCGGGGCAGCGGAGATGCTGTGGGCCGATGTCCCTCCACCTAGGTGTTTGGGTGAGAGGGTCGTGTTCACGGCGGCCGGTAGGCGTCGTGCCATTCCTGCGGCTGTTGCGGCGGCGAGGAGTGCTCCGCCGGCGAGGGCGGCGAACAGCAGGGTTCCCTGGTCACGGTCGAGGGCGAGGCCAGCGAGGATGGGGCCGGCGAAGAAGCCGGCGGTCCATGACAGTGCGGATGTGCCGTTGTATCGGCCTCGCAGGTGGTCGGGGGCCAAGGTCGTTGACGATCGCTGGCAGGTGGGCGAGAGCATGGTTTCAGCGAACGCGAACACGACCATGGCTGCGGTGAAGCCGGCGACCGCTGATCCACCCGACCCGGCTTGGCCGGTTACGGCGGTGATGGCCCAGGCGAGGGCCCAGCAGCCGCAGGCGAGGGACAGGACGCGTGTGCGGGTGTACCCGCTGACGAAGCGGAGTACGACGAGTTGGGCGGCGACGACAACCGGGTGGTGG
>JAGUVP010000102.1 GCA_020062805.1 Candidatus Bipolaricaulis sp. | reverse complement strand
GTGCCAGCATCGACCTGGGCGAGGTCGCTCTGAGGCCGAAGCTGACCGTTGCCTGCGAGATCACGCATAGGGAAGTCCTGATCCTTGGGGAGGCCGGCGATCAGCACCTGGCCCTCGTGTATGGGACGTGCACGGCAGAGCTTACATTCGAGTTCGATCCGATCAAAGGACTCTTCCACGCCAAGCGGGTGACGCAGCTGCCGGCAAGGGTGGGGCCCTTCTGCACCTGGGTTGTGGTTCAAGAGGCAGACAGGGATCAGGTGGCTCAGACGACTTACCACAGCGACGGAAGGGTGTGGATTGAGTGGAGCAAGGGAGTCATGAGGAGGGTCCCCAGCCTACCGGCGACTGCAGAGCACAATCAGTGGTTCATCGTCAAGGGCGCGGGTGGCAAGGAGTACGTGTACTGGTGGTACGAACCCGATCCGAGCCTGCCAGGGAAGTGGATCTACTCGCACGAATGGACGCCGGTGAAGGAGGAGACCCCAGCAGAGGATCCTGCGGAGCCCGGCGAGCCAGGGGAACCCGGGGAGCCAGGGGCTGGATGAGGCAGTGCCCTGCGGTGTGGGTAGGCACTGGCCGGCGACTCCATGTCCTGCAGGAGCCCAGGGTCTGCTCAACTCCGAGTGTGTGGGAGGGCGGATGGCGGAAGTGTCTTTCAGAAAGCGGATAACGGTGCTCGGATCGCGGTTGTGTCGGGAGGTGAAGTCATGCGGAACGTGTGGTTGAGCGTTGGGTTGGTCGTTGTATGGGCCCTCGTGGGGTGGGCGCAGTGTTCTGAAGTTCCGTACACAGTGGGTGGGACGACCGTCACCCTGCGGTTCTGCGGGAACCTAACCGTTTCCGGCGGGACGTGCAGCCAGGTAGCGTCAAACGTCGTTCAGTGTTCGGTGCCCGAGGGAACAACGGGAACGGTCAACCTCTCGGCGCAGCGAACCCCTGCGGGGACCGTGAGCATCGGCGCAACCCTGCTGCCGGGATGGGCATCGTTCACGTCCGTCTCCGGGTGGGGATCCGTGAGCGGGCAGTGTCGGTTCACGGTGCCCACGGGGACAGCCGGGCAGCGGTTCGAACTCAAGTTCCAGTCTTCGGCATCGGGGGTGCCAAGCACGATCAACCTCACGGTGATCCTGAACATCGTGCGTGTGGAACCACCTCCGCCGCCGGAACCCCAAATCTACGGGCCGTACACGGGCACGACGGACGATGACGGGAGGTTCACCGTACCCATTCCAGACTTGCCCAACAACGTGCGAGTGGGAGGAACGCTCACCGAGTGCACGGTGCGGGCCCTTACCAGAACACCGGTGACGATCCACGTGGCTACCACCGCTCCCGTAGCGCCTCCTTCGTTCGGGATGGCGGGGTTGGTGTGGGCGTCGCATCCGGTGACGCCGGTGGCTCAGCAAGCGTCCGGTATCGCCTACATCTTGATCTCGGTGCCGGGCTACCCCTTGGTGAAGGTCAACCAATTCCGCGTCATCCCCATCATCGTCGGAGGCATGACGTACACGATGGTGGACCTGGGAACCGTGTCCTTCCCTTCGCCGGCATGTCAGACGCAACCCCGTGACGGGGCGATCACGGGTAGGACGGATGGCGAAGGGAAGTTCACGGTCAACGTGGGAAGCGGAACGACCGTCTCGGGTCGGCTCACCGAGTGCACGGTGAAGCCTCTTCCGAACCAGACATTCAGCGTGACGCCCGTCTTCTCTGAGGGAGATCTCAGCGTGGTGAGGTTCGTCGTCCCCGGCTATGCCGATACCACGGTCACGAAGGCCCTGTCCGTGTTCCATTTGGGGGCCGCGACCTATGTCAACCTGGGCGACGTGTGCCTCACCCTGGCAGCCAAGCCGGATCTTCGGTTGGAGGACATCTGCCTGGTAGCCGCTCCCGCAGACGCGGGGAAGACGTTCGACGACGTGAATCGTTGGCCTTTCAGCGAACTGGACGAGAGGCTTCATCCGGAGTCTCCAAAGCCTTCACCGCTTCCCACACGGTACCTCGTGGGGGTGAGGCTAGATGTGGTGAACGACGGCGATGGGCCAGTGCGGGAGTTGCCGGTAGTGGAACTGGTCGTGCTGGATTCAGGTGGGCGGGAGGTGTCGCACAACGCGCTGGCAGTGATTGTGGTCAAAGCGGACATGCCCCAGAGGTGGCGGGCAGAGGGCGTGATCTTGGTAGACCTGAAGGGAGCCGTGCCCACTTCTCTGCCCACGTTCAGGCTCATCGCTGATCCCGGGAACAAGATCGCGGAGAAAGACGAGACGAACAACACAGAGGAGCGAAGATGTGATCCTGCCTACCGCCAGAAGGAGGATCCCAGGATCCACGCTGAGAGCGGGGTCCTGGAGAAGAGGGATGATGGAAGCTGGGTCGTTGGCAAAGACCGTCCCCTCAACGTAAGTGCAGAAGCGTTCTTGGACAAGCCCTTGCCCCTCCCAATCCCAACTGGGACGGGACTGCCCGAGAGATGGCGGACTGAGGTTCTCTGCTATCCAAGGTGCCCTCTCGCCATTCAGTACGAGTGGGACTTTGGCGACGGGACGAAGAAAACCGGGAAAAGTGTGTCCCATACGTACGCAAGGAACGGTCAGTATACCATCACGCTGGCGACTGTTCTGGGCGATGACCGCAGAACGGCGACGCAGGAGGTCGAGGTCACGGACAAGCCGGTGGTGACCCTGAGGTCGCAGTACACGCGGGTATTCGTGCAGCGGGTTCCAGTTTCGAACTGGTTCACAGCGTCCGTAGACGCCAACGGCAACACTCTGCAGCAGGTGGAATGGATCCTGAACGGCCGCCTGGTTGAGAAAACGCCGTACAACACGGACCAACCGATCATCGATACCTGGACCTACGACCTGGGTGCTCTGCAAGCCCATCCCCTGCGGAACCAGGTCGTGGTGCGGGCGGTGGCCCGGGCGAAGGACGGCCGGATGGTGGTGGGCGAGGCGGCCCTGGAAGTGCCCGTGGCGGCTGTGCCCAGTTGGCTCGAGTGGACACTTGACATTCGGGCTGGGCAGGTACCACTCCGTGCTCACCCGCGTGATGCCTGGGTGCTGTACGAGACCTCCTACGTCTTTCCTTATCCTCCGATCGACATCACCTTCAAAATGCCAGAAGGCGTCCCGTTCTTTGGCGGGCAGTACAAGTTTGGGGCCAAAGCAGACTTCTCTCTTGACCTGAATTCGCTTTCAGGGACAGGGAATGTAGGTGGTGAAGGTGAGGTACGGTTCGAGAAAGGGGGTGGCGAATGGACGTTCGGCTTCGAGGGAAAAGTCACCGGGAAGGCAACGTTGGCCAATATCCCCCCGATCAACCTGGTTGCAGGTGAGTTCAGTTTCTCCTTGGAAGGTTCGTTCAGCAAGGATCTCACGGTGAGCGATGTCCCGGTGATCGGACCCAAGGTAAGGGCAGCCAAAGCGATTCCCTTGATCGGGAGCGCCATCAAGTGGCTTGAGAACCGTGCCAAGGTCCAATTCGGCTTCTCCGTGGGGATAGGCGGGGACGTGTCGTTCACCTCAGGTGAGCCGGGCCGTTGTATTGCAGGGATCGACTGTTCCGGCAAGGTGTCCCTTTCGGGCGGCCTTGGGCTGGCCCTCGAGGTGGACCTGGAAGTGCTGAAAGTAACCCCGTACGGGGGAGCCAAGCTTACAGTCAGCTTCGCCGCTCCAGGAGAAACCATCGGGTTTCTGGATTTCGACTCGCTCACGCTCACGGGGACGCTCGGGATCAGTGTGGTCGTTGATCTGTGGTTCTGCGAAGTGGAGAAGGATTTCTCTGTGGACTTCAGCTGGCGGATCCTGTCCCCGGCGCAAGGCTTCGTCACAGACCACGAGACGCCGTGGACCTTCCCGGTCCGTCCGTACGCCACGCCGGGCTACTCCACGTTCCGCGGCGAGGCTCGGGCTGTCCCTGAACTCGGGGTCACCGAACTGTGGCTGGTCGAGGAGGTGTTCCCCCACGCCCGGCCTGCGCTCGTCAGGGATCCAGCTCTTGCTATGGTGATCTGGACCACCGATGACCTCGCCAAACCCTTCCCACTCGGACGCGAGATTGCCTACTCCAGCAGTCCAAGCGTGGCTGTGATGGCCAGGCCGCGCCTGATCACCAACAACCAACTGCCTGACTCCCAGGCTGTCTTTGCCCTTGACTGGATAGGGAACCCGGTAGCCGTGTGGGTGCAGCACGTCTCCCCACCCTCGAGGGTGCCCGAGACCGAACAAGACCTTACCCCCGAGTTGTTGGCCGGACTGGAGGTCGTCTACGCCTGCTATGATCGGCGCACTGCAAGCTGGGGTACTCCGACTTGCCTCACGAACAACGCTTTCTTAGAGCACTCTCCACGTTTCTTGTACGACGCGCGGGGGATCACGGGGATCATCTGGACCGCGAACACCCAAGGCGAGCTGTACCCTGAGGCCAGCGCGCCGGACACCCTGTACCTCGCTCGCTGGGACGGTCAGGCGTTCAGCGCGCCGGAGATGCTGCGCGAGGGAGACACTTCGCTCATGCGGGCGTTCGCGGACTTGGGAGGGCGAATCCTCTACGTGTGGGTGGAAGACAGGGACGGCGACTGGGGGACGCAAGGCGACGAGGAACTGCTGTGGTCGGTATGGGATGGCACCCGTTGGACGCCACCGGAACGGCTGACCACGAACAGCGTTGACGATGAGTGGCCGGTTCTCTTTCCCACAGGGATGGGACGGGCCGACCTCTTCTGGGTACGCATCGAACCGGGTGCGGAGGGGAGAGAGGGCGTGCTCTTGGTCAGATCCTTCGGCCCAGATGGTTGGACTGACGATCGGGTCTTGCTTGAAGGGCGGCCCATCTTCTCATTCCACGCCGCGCGGTCACGGGATGGCCAAGTAGCAGTTGTGTGGCAGGAGCTCAGCGAGCAGGGACCTGATTTGTTCTCCATCGTGTGTCAGCCGGGTGGGGCCGAGTGCACGGAGCCGCGCCAACTGACAGCCGACCCCCATCAAGAGAGCCAAGTCTCTTTGGTGTTTGACGATGGGCTGTTGACCATGGCCTTCCTCCGCACCATGGTGGAGGAGCAGACCAAGAAGGTCCGTTACACCGGACCAGATCTGGAAGATCCCACAATCCAGTACACGGAGGAGGAGTTCGAGATCACCGTTCCCACAACGGGCGCAACACACCTCTACCTGTTGGAGGTGAGGATGCCTTAGTGCCGACAAGGGAGGCAAGGTCGTGGTCCCTCACGGGACGAGGCATTCTGAGACTCTTGGGGCTGCGTATCCCGGGGACTAGGCCCGCGGCGTGGCTGCGTGGGGGGGGAGTGCGGCTGAAGAGATGAGGGAAGACAGCTGGGCAGGCCAAGTGTTCCTTGGAGGCCTGCTCAGGTTCTCCTTCGCTCAGCGCTAGGCTTGGGGCGGCAAGATTCGCTTCCACCGGCCCTCGACGAGCAGGGCAACGAGGTTGTCCGCGCCCATGCAAACCTCGGAGGTGAGCCCTTCCCCGAGGGAGCGGTCAGCGGGCTGGATCCCGACGAGGACGATCTCTCCCACCCGATCGCGCACCGTGGAGAGGAGGAACGGGAGAGGAAGGGCGTGGGTGGAGCCGAGCATCCGCTCTGACTGATCAAGGGGCAGGCGACGCGCGCTCCCCGGGGGGAGGTTCATCTCGGCGGCGTCCACGACCACAAGGAGATCGGGGGCAAGTCGGCGCACGATTCCAAGCGCGTTCTCCACGCTCTGGCCTGCAGCGATAACCTCCCACCCCGTACCCCTCATCCTCTCCGCCACCCACAACCCGACCCCATCGTCGCGGCGGAGGGGGTTCCCGATCCCCAGGATGGCGCGTTGCACGGGATTAGGCTGGGTTCTCCCGGAGGAAGGTCCGGAACGGGTGCGCGAGAGCGCGGACCTCGTCGCGCTTGAGGATCACGATCCGCCGGCCGGGGAGGACAACAACTCCCCGATCCTTGAACTCCGACAGGACGCGGATCGCCGTCTCGGTGGACACGCCCGCCATCTCGGCGAGTTCGCCGCGCGGGAGTTCGACCCCGATGTCCCACCCGGCGTTCGTCTCTTCCCCGAACGCCTGGGCCAGCTCGACGAGGGACCGAGCAACGCGCTCTCGCGCTGATCGCGAAGTGATCTCGACCAGCCGGTCGCCGAACACCTTGCTCTCCCGGGACATCTTCTCCAGGAGGCGCAACGCCACGCTGGGGTGGCGGCGCAAGAACTGGAGAAACGACTCGCGAGGGATGAACGCAAGCAGGGAAGGTTCAAGGGTTTTCGCATAGCACGTGTAGGTCTCCCGGTCGAACATCGTCTTTTCGCCAAGGATCTCCCCGGGCCCAAGGAGCTTCAGGATCTGGGAGTGCCCTGCTCGGGTGCGCTTGGCGAGTTTGACCTTTCCTTGACACAGGACGTACAGGCCGAACGCGGGCACACCCTCGTGAAATACGGTCTCCCCTTGTCCGAGCGCCATCGGCCGCATGAGGGAAATGAACTCCTCACGGGCCGCCTCAGTCAGATCGGCAAACACGCCGGAGCATGCCTGCCGGCACTGCCGACACAATTCAGCGGTTCTCGGAGAGGCGACCTTGACCCCCGCCATCGCTCCCACTTGTACCTCGCTTGCCGCTCGGCGTCCAGTCTGCTCTGCGTCTCTACTCGCCGGATTCCTCGGCGGGGGGGTCGTGAGGCGATTGTCCCCAAGCGTCCGGGCGGCGGGAAACGAGCCCCCCTGACAGGATGAGACTCAACGCCTCTTCGGCAGTCAGGTCAACAGGGGATACCTTGGTCCGGGGCACGAACAGGACCCACCCCGAGAGCGGGTTGGGCGCGGTGGGGATGTACACGGAAACCGTGTCTGGCGAGAGCCGCTCGCTGAACTTCGCCACGTCCTCGTTGGTCAGAATGCCCAAGACGTGGGAACCGGGGTAGGGAAACTCCACGAGCACCATCCGCCGGCCTTTGGCAAATGTGGGCTCGCGGTGGAGGAAGACGTGGGCGAGCTGGCGCGTTCCCCAATAGAGGTTGCGTACGCCGGGGATTGCCCGCACCACCCGCTCCACCCCCCGTAGAAGCCCCCGTCCCACCCAGTGACGGGCGATCGTTCCCACCAAGAACACGATGAGCAGGGTGATGGCAACCTCGGTTCCTGGGATGTAGCGCCCGATGAGCCGCGTCATCAGGGTGGCGAACGCGGTGTGCGGGCCGAGAAGGGAGTACGCGAGCCTGTACAGGAGCCACAGCAGATACAGGGTTAGCCCGAGGGGCAAAAGGGCGAGGAGCCCCGACAGGAAGGTCCTCTGTGCCCACCGGAAAAGCCGTCGCATCGGCCCACTTGTACGTCAAAACCAGGGCGTGCGCAAAACGAGTTCTTCCCGGCTCGGGATCCGCCACAAAGCAGCTGCCCATTCCAGGTGGGATCTATCGGACTGGGAACGAAGTTGGGGCTCGGGTATCATCGCGCGGGTCCAGTCCGACCCGACGAAGGAGGCACATCACAGTGACGAAGAAAGCGGCGATGGATGGAGTGCAGTGGGTCGTTCCCGATCCCAACAAACCGAGCTGGTACTGGCCCAGCGAGACTCTGAAGCAACACGCCTGGGTGTCGGATCCGAAGATCTACGAGCAGGCAGCGGCTGATCCCCTTGCGTTCTGGGCAAGGATGGCCGAGGAGCTAACGTGGTCCCAAAAGTGGACCAAGGTCTACGAGGACGAGCTCTACTCCTATCGGTGGTTCGTGGGCGGGAAGCTCAACCTCTCTCAGAACTCCCTCGACCGCCACGTGGAGGCGGGCAAGGGCGACAAGACGGCCCTCATCTGGGAGCCGGAGCCGGTGGACGAGCCCAACCGGACCTTCACCTACAAGGAACTGCTCGCCGAGGTATCGCGGTTCGCCAATGCGCTCAAGGCGCTGGGGATCAAGAAGGGCGACCGCGTGGGGATTTATCTCCCGATGATCCCGGAGGCCGTGATCGCGATGCAGGCCGTGGTGCGGATCGGCGCGGTGCATACCGTGGTGTTCTCCGCGTTCTCGCCCGAGGCGCTGCGCGATCGGCTCGTGGATTGCGGGGCGAAGGCACTCATCACCGCCGACGGGTACTACCGGCGGGGAAAGCAGATCCCGCTCAAGGGCCAGGCGGACCAGGCGCTCGCCGGGACCTCGGTGGAGAAGACTGTCGTTGTCCGGAGGATGGGGAACGAGATCCCGATGCAGAAGGGACGCGACGTGTGGTACCACGACGCTGTGAAAGGCCAGTCGACAAGCTGTCCCCCCGAGCCGATGGACGCCGAGGACCTGTCGTTCATCCTCTACACGTCGGGCACGACAGGAAAGCCGAAGGGCGTGATGCACACCACCGGCGGGTACGCGGTCCAGGTGTACGCGACGTGCAAATGGGACTTCAACCTCCACGAGGACGACATCCACTTCTGCACCGCCGACGTAGGGTGGATCACCGGGCACTCCTACATCAACTACGGTCCACTCATGAACGGGGTGGCCACCGTCGTCTACGAGGGAACGCCCGATGCCCCGGACCACGGCCGGATGTGGCAGATCATCGCCAAGCACAAGGTGACGGTGTACTACACCGCGCCGACCGCGATCCGGATGCACGTCAAGTGGGGCGAGGAGTGGCCGGCGAAGCATGACATGTCCTCCCTGCGCATCCTGGGCACAGTCGGCGAGCCGATCAACGAAGAGGCGTGGAACTGGTACTTCGAGCACATCGGCGGCAAGCGATGCCCGATTATCGACACGTGGTGGCAGACCGAGACCGGCGCGACCTGCGTCCAGGCGATGCCGGGGATCGGGCCGTTCATCCCCACCGTGGCCGGCCGGGCGTTCCCCGGGATCCGCACGAAGATCGTGGACGCGAGCGGCGTTCCCGTGAAGACGGGCGATGGCGGGTACCTCATCATGGAGCCCCCGTTCCCCCCCGCGCTCTTGCGCGGCCTGTACGGGGACGTGGAGAAGTTCCGGGCCACGTACTTTGGCGACCTCGGGCCCAAGCTCTACTTCACCAAGGACGGGGCGCGGATGGACGACATCGGGAACACTCGCATTACGGGCCGCGTGGACGACGTGATGAACGTCGCCGGCCACCGTCTGGCCACGGCCGAGGTCGAGGACGCGCTAGCCCAGCACCCGCTCGTGACCGAGGTCGCGGTGGTGTCCAAGCCCGATGACCTCAAGGGCGAGGTTCCCGTGGCGTTCGTCCTCCTCAAGAAGGGGGTCCAGCCGTCGGAGGAGCTGAAGAAGGACCTCGTCAAGACGGTGGACCAGCACATCGGTCCCACGGCGCGGCCGGCGGCGATCTACTTCACGGAGGATGTGCCCAAGACGCGGTCGGGGAAGATCATGCGGCGGATCCTGAAGGCCCTGGTGCGGAACGAGCCCGTCGGCGACCTGACCACCCTCCGCAACCCGGAGAGCGTCACCGACCTCCAGAAGGTCGTGGGTTACAAGGGCTAGGTTGAGCTTAGCCAGTGCATAAGCAGAACCGAGGGGCGGGCTCCGGTCCGCCCCTCTAGGTTTGTCGAGGAGGAACAGCTTATGGCAGAGATGAGGGTGTTGGGGTTGCCGGCGGAGAAGGGCCGATGGGGGTTCATTGCGCTTGGGTTCCTGGCCAATGTGTGCATGGGCGCGGTCTATGCGTTCAGTGTGTTCCGCAAGCCCCTCGAGGCGGCGTGGGCGATCCCCCCGTCGCAGGTGGGGCAGCTGGGGTATCCGTTCATGGCCTTCCTCGCCGTGTTCGCCCTCGGGATGGCGCTCGCGGGGGGACTGGTCGAGAACTGGGGTCCGCGCAAGACGGGGATCCTCGGAGGTCTTCTGGTGGGCCTGGGGTGGATCCTCGCCGGGTTCTCCCCGAACGTCGGGCTGTTGACCCTGTTCTACGGGGTGATCGGTGGGGCTGGGGTGGGCATCGCGTACGGGTGCCCGATCGCCGTGGCCGGGAAGTGGTTCTCGGATCGGCGGGGGTTGGCGGTCGGGCTCACGCTGGCCGGGTTCGGGGCATCGGCCTTGGTGGTGGCCCCGATCATGAGCGCGCTGATCGCCTCCCAGGGGCCGCTGCGCACGTTCACGATCATGGGGGTCGTGTTTTTCGCGGTCATGGTCCTCGCCGCTCTGCCCATGAGGTTCCCGCCCCAGGGGTGGAAGGCCGCATCCCCAAAGGGGAAGGCCAAGCCATCAGCTGTGGAAATGGATCGGGGTCGGATGGTGCGCACGCCCACGTTCTGGGCGTTGTGGGGGGTGTACACGATCGGGTGTCTGGCGGGACTGATGGCGATCGGCATCGCCGCCCCGTTTGGCCAGGAAGTGGCGAACCTCTCCGCGGGGCTGTCCGCTGTGGCGGTGTCCGTGTTCGCGGTGTTCAACGGGGTGGGACGCCCCCTGTTCGGCTGGCTGACGGATCGCCTCACCCCGCGGTACGCGGGAACGCTCTCGTTCGCGCTCATCCTCCTCGCCGCCCTCCTTCTCTGGCGGGCCGGTGGCAGCCAAGCTGCGTACTTCGTGGGGTTCAGCGTCTTGTGGCTGAACCTCGGCGGATGGTTGGCCATCGCGCCGGCCGCCACGGCCACCCTGTTCGGGACCCAGCACTACGCCAAGAACTACGGGCTCGTGTTCACCTCCTACGGCGTGGGGGCGATCTTGGGGAACGTCATGTCCGGCCTCCTGCGCGACCTCACGAGCTCCTACGTCGCGGTGTTCCCCCCGGTGATGGCGCTGGCAGGCGTGGGGCTCCTCGTGGCGCTGGTCGGGTTCCGCCGGCCTGCTCTCAGCGGGAAGTAGGCGTGGGGCGGATCCTCTCCGGAGAAGCGATCGCGGCCGAGATCCGGGCTGAGCTTCAGGCACGGGTCGCGGGGCTGGCCGGGAGAGGGGTTGTCCCCGGCCTGGCCATCGTCCGCGTGGGGGACGACCCCGCATCGGCGTCGTACGTCCGCCAGAAGGAGAAGGCGGCCCACGGACTGGGCTTTTTCTCCGAGACAACGGTTCTCCCCGCGCGGACGACGGAGGACGAGCTCGTGGGCTTGATCGCTTCGCTGAACGGGGATCTCCGGTTCCACGGGATCCTCGTTCAGCTCCCTCTTCCACCTCGTCTATCCGCGGAGCGCGCGTGCGGGGCGGTGAGCCCGGCGAAGGACGTGGACTGCCTCCATCCCGAGAACATGGGCCGGCTCGTCCGCGGTGACCCGTACCTCCTTCCGTGCACGCCCCACGCGGTTCAACAGATTCTCCTCCGCAGCGGGTACCCTCCTGCGGGGAAGCA
Organism: Candidatus Bipolaricaulis sp.; assembly: GCA_020062805.1. Taxonomy (GTDB): domain Bacteria; phylum Bipolaricaulota; class Bipolaricaulia; order Bipolaricaulales; family Bipolaricaulaceae; genus Bipolaricaulis. The sequence continues at coordinate 4,259 of JAGUVP010000102.1, read as the reverse complement.
CGTGGTGATCGTGGGGCGCAGTCCCCTCGTCGGACGACCGCTGTCGATCCTCCTCTCCCAGAAGGGGGCCGGCGGGGATGCCACGGTGACCCTGTGCCATTCAGCCACGCCCGACCTAGGGACGTTCACCCGTCAGGCGGACATCCTCGTCGTGGCGGTGGGGCGGCCGCGGACGGTGACGGCGGACGTGGTCCGTGAGGGCACAGTGGTCATCGACGTGGGGGTGAACCGGGTGGACGATCCCTCCCACCCCAAGGGTTACCGGCTGGTGGGGGATACGGACTTCGGCGCCCTACGGGAGAAGGCGGCGGCAATCACCCCTGTCCCGGGAGGGGTGGGGCCGATGACGGTGACCATGCTCCTGGTCAACACCGTGGCGGCTTGTGAGGCGCAGACTCAGGACGCGAGGTGAGCGACGATGGCCTATGACCCAACGAAACGAGCAGACTGGGAGATCGCAGCCGAGGCGGAGAAGGGGATGCCGTCCTCTTCCGAGTGGCAGAAGAGGCTGGGCCTCAAGGCGGACGAGGTCCTCCCCTACGGCCCGATCGCCAAGCTCGACACCCGTCGGATCCTCGACCGGCTGGGCGACGCGCCCACCGGCAGATACGTCGAGATCACCGCCATCACCCCCACCCCGCTCGGGGAAGGCAAGACCACCACCACCCTCGGCTTGATCGGGGGCCTCTCCCGCCGTGGGATGCGGGCGGGCGGGGCGATCCGGCAGCCGTCGGGCGGTCCCTCGATGAACATCAAGGGCACGGCTGCCGGCGGTGGGAACGCCCTCCTCATCCCGATGACCGAGTTCACGATGGGCCTAACGGGGGACATCGACGCGATCACGAACGCCCACAACCTGGCCTTGGTCGCCCTCACCGCGCGCCTCCACCACGAAGCGAATTACGCGGACGAAGCCCTCGCCAAGCGGGGACTGCGGCGTCTGGACATCGACCCTCGTCGGGTGGAGATGAGGTGGGCGATGGACTTCTGCGCCCAGGCCCTCCGCCAGGTCGTGATCGGCCTCGGAGGGAAGGGGAACGGTCTCCCGATGGAGTCGGGGTTCCAGATCTCGGTGTCCTCAGAGCTGATGGCGATCCTCTCCATCGCGCGCGACCTGCGGGACCTCCGGGCGCGGATCGGGGAGATCACAGTGGCCTACGACAAACGAGGGAACCCGATCACCTGCGACGACCTCGAGGTGGGGGGGGCGATGGCAGCGTGGATGCGGAACGCCCTCCACCCGACCCTGTGCTCCACCATCGAGTACCAGCCGGTCCTCGTCCATGCCGGTCCGTTTGCGAACATCGCCGTCGGTCAGTCCTCGATCCTCGCCGACCGACTGGGGTTGAAGCTGTGGGACTACCACGTCACGGAGAGCGGGTTCGGGGCTGACATTGGGTTCGAGAAGTTCTGGAATGTGAAGTGCCGCCTGAGTGGCCTCACCCCCCACGTGTCCGTGGTTACGGCCACGATCCGCGCCCTGAAGATGCACGGCGGCGGATCGCGCGTCGTGCCGGGGAGGTCCCTCCCTAAGGAGTACAGGGAGGAGAACCTCGAGCTCCTCGAGCGGGGCATCGCAAACCTCCTCCACCACATCGCGATCGTGCGCAAGTCGGGGGTGAAGCCAGTGGTGTGCATCAATCGATTCCAAACCGACACCGGGGCCGAGGTGAACCTCGTCCGGCGCCACGTGGAGCGGGCCGGCGCCCGCTGCGCGGTGGGCGAGCACTGGCGCAAGGGAGGGGAGGGAGCCCTCGAACTGGCCGACGCCGTGATCGAGGCGTGCGCGGAGCGGTCGGAGTTCGACTTCCTGTACCCCCTGGAACTGCCGCTCCGGGAGCGGGTGGAGCGGATCGCCCGGGAGGTGTACGGGGCGGATGGGGTCGCGTGGAGCCCGGAGGCGGAGGAGAAGGCGAAGGCGTTCGAGGCCGATCCACGGTTCCGCGACTACGCGACGATGATGGTCAAGACCCACCTCTCGCTCTCCCACGATCCGGATCTGAAGGGTGTCCCCAAGGGGTGGACTCTGCCCATCCGGGATGTCCTCCTCTTCGCCGGGGCGCGGTTCCTGTGCCCGGTGGCCGGCGCAATCACCCTCATGCCCGGCACGGCGTCCGACCCCGCGTTCCGCCGGGTGGACGTGGATCCCGAGACGGGCGAGGTCCGCGGCCTGTTCTAGGGGCCTGTGGGGGAGGATCGCGGCCTCCGGCCGGACGGGGTACTAGGAAGCGATCGTAGCGTCGCAGCTTGTCTGCGACGGCCTTTCACGGAACCAAGGAACAGCTAACGGGCGAACTGCCCTTCCGACTGCGCCCCTACGGGGTTTCGCGGGTACCCTGGAGGAGCTGGGCGAGGACCACCCCGTCCTTTGTGTGGTGTTCGATCGCGAACCCACGGTGCTGGAAGATCGCGATCATCCGCACGTTGTCCGGCGTGGTCTCCGCCTTCACCACCTGAACGCCCCAACTGCGGGCGATCTCCAGGCAGTAGTCGGTGAGCGTTCCCCCGAGCCCTTGGTTCTGCCACGGGTCGGCCACGAACACTGCGTACTCGGCGTTGGTGGGATCCGGGCCCACGACGAGCCGCCCCACCCCGGCGATCTTCTTCCGCCCCGCCTCCTCGACCTCGGCCACGATCGCCATCTCCCGGTCGTAGTCGATGAAACAGAACGGGATTGCCATTTGGTGGGTGGACTGCTTGAACAGGTACCGGAACCGGAACCGGATGGACTCCCGCGACGAAACGGCGAGCATCTCGTGCCACATCGGTTCGTCCTCAGGACGGATCGGCCGCAGGAGCACCTTCGTCCCGTTGCGAAGAGTGACCGAGCGGGAATAACCCTCGGGGTAGGGGCGGATCGCGAGATGGGCGTAGGGCCGCGGCGGGTTCTTCAGGGCCTCCTCGTCCACGACGATGCGTGCGTCCACGGCCACCACCTCGTCCGGCGAGGCCACGAGGGGGTTGATGTCGAGTTCCTTGATCTCCGGGTAGTCGGCGATGAGGTACGAGACGCGCATGATCGTCTCCACGAGGAGATCGAGGTCTGCGCCGGGTTTCCCGCGGTATCCCTCGATGAGTGGCCAGCTCTGGAGCGACTCCAGTCGGCGTCGCGTGAGGCGTTCGTTCAACGGCGGGAGTGCCAAAGCGGTGTCCTTGTACACCTCGGCAGCGATGCCCCCCATTCCCATCATGAGCACGGATCCGAACGTGGGGTCCTTCTTCGCCCCCACGAGAAGCTCGAACCCTCTCGATGTGTCGATCATCCGCTGCACGGTGATCCCCTCGATCCGCGCCTCTGGTCGGCGTTGGCGCACCGTGTCCATCATCCGCGCGAACGCCGCCCGGACCTCGTCGTCGCTGTGGAGTCCGAGAGCCACCCCTCCGACGTCGGTCTTGTGGGTGATGTCCGGGGACAGAATCTTCAGCACGACCGGGTATCCCGCCTTCTTCGCTGCGGTGACCGCCTCGTCAGCCGTGTGCGCGGTCTGGGGCAGCACCACCGGGATCCCGTACGCAGCCAGGATCTCTTTCGAGTCCTGCTCGGAGAGGATCTCCGCCTTCTCGAGGAGCGGCCGGACCTGTTTGCGGATCGTCGCCTGGTCGAGGGAGAGGCGGACGGGCATCTCGCGCGGGGTTTCGTAGAGGAGCTCAAGGTTGCGGGCGTAGTCCACGAGGTGCATGAACGCCTCCACCGCCTGGTCGGGGGTGGCGTAGGTGGGGACGCTGGCTCGGTTGAAGAGCTCGATCCCGTCGCGCATCAGCCGCCCACCCATCCACGCCGCGAGCACGGGCTTCGCGGATTTCGCCGCGATCGCGCTCACCTCGCGGGCGGTGGTGGTGGGGTCCGTCACGGACTGAGGGGCGAGAACGGCGATCACCGCGTCCACTCCCGGATCCGCCAACAGGATTTCCAGCGCCGTCGCGTACCGCTCGGGCGGGGCGTCCCCCAGCACGTCCACCGGGTTCCCGTGGGACCAGAACTTGGGCAGGATCTCGTTCAGCTTGGCCATCGTTTCCGGGGAGAGCTGAGCGAGGGTCCCCCGGCGGGCGATGAGGGCGTCGGTGGCCATCACGCCCGGTCCGCCGGCGTTGGTGAGGATCGCCAACCGCGACCCGCGTGGAGGTCGGATCTTCGCCAGCAGCTCAGCGGAGTCGAACAGGTCGCCGATCTCGTACACGCGGACCATCCCCGCCCGCCGGAACGCGGCGTCGTACACCGAATCCTCCCCGGCCATCGCCCCGGTGTGGGAGCTGGCGGC
>JAGUVP010000176.1 GCA_020062805.1 Candidatus Bipolaricaulis sp. | reverse complement strand
GTTTGCCAGCAGCTTGTCTGCAACTGCCTTACGTGCATCATCGATACTGTGTCGCTTGCTGCGCAAGACCTGCAGTTGCTTTACTGCCTTGGCTGCGGGCGCCAGCTTTGCAATACGCGCCATGTAACCAACACCGAAGGTGCCATTGTGATTTTGGGTGGACATTACTAAGTTCTCCGAATTACTCGACCGCTTGATTGCTGTCGATGGGATGAACTGTAGTTATTGACCCCTTTGCGGGGTCTGAACAATCCAGCCTCCCGGCGGTTTGTTCCTAGCGATCGTCCCTGGCCGACCGAGCCGGCCGCCGTCAGCTGTTGTCCGGGAACCGCCCGTAGATCGTGTTGCGCACGTAGGCGTCAAAGTCCTTCTGTGCCCGCTTTACCAGCGTCACTTCGCTGCCCCCGAACAGGCCCTTCTTGAAGACGCCCTTGGCAATGTCACGCTTGTCCTGCTCGGTCAGCGACCAACCGAACGGGTTCTTGGGGTCCTGCTTGATGGCGAGCACCTTGTCGGTCAAGCTCAGTGGCTTGCCGTCCGACGTCTTGAGGTATCCCAGCCGCCCGACGTACTCGGCCTTTGCCACTGCCTTCTTCGTTGCGGCATTGAGCTGCCAGCCTTCGGGGTGGTAGTGGTACTTCGCCCCAGGGCGCTTCTGGGCGATAAGTCGGAACAGTGGCTTGGTGCTTTCCTGCGCTCGCTTCCGCCCCTGCTCGTTCAAGTCAAGGAACCGCTCGAAGATGCGCAGTGCGTCGGCCTTGGTGTCCATCAGCGGCAGCTCAACGAGCATGTACCCCGGCCGCGCTTTGTAGGTGAATGGGTCTTCGATCCACGCCACCATCGGCATGTCCCAGAACAGATGCGCCCGCGATTGCCACCATGCACGCTGAGCCTTGGCATCGTTCACAAGATCGGCCGCGTGAATGTCCCCCCAGTCGTCGTATAGCTCGGGCAGGCCGAGGTACTGGCCTTCAAGCTCGCGCTGGACGCTTTCGCGCTTGCTACGTCGTGCCCAGCAGTAACGCTGGTAGTCGCGGTTGTGCATGAAGAACCGCAGCCACTGCATGACTCGCGTCATCACCACTGGCCCCGAAGGCACGGCTGCAAGCCGTTTGCTCGTCATGACGCCTTCTGCCGCTTCGGCCTAGCCCTGTACATGTCGTCGATGGCCGCACCCGACTCAAGCAGCCGCCGCGTCTCACTCCGACGCAGTTGGTCGAGCGTGTTCCGCACCTTCAAGTGGCTGTAGTGCTTGGCGATCATCGCAATGCTCGTGCCCATCTGAACACGCAGCGTTTCTAGGGGCACGACATCGTGGGTCAAGGCCATCGTGGCATACGTATGCCGCAGGCTATAGAAGACACGCTTCTGCCCGGTTGCCGGGTCAATCAGCAGGTTGTGCTCATCCAAGTAGGACTCGAACATCTTCTGAAAGCTGGTTGGCTTGCTCTTGTCCTTGGTCCTGAACACGTAGTCGTCGTTCGTGGGCACTGCGACACCCTTGAACGGCTCGGTGATCTTGTTCTTGATGCAGTAGTTGCGCTCGATGATGCGCACGAAGGCATTGACGGTTTCCTTCATGCCGGCGATTTCGCGCATCCCGGTCTTGCCGTCCACCGTCATCAAACAACTGCGATTGAGATTCGCCAGCTCGATGGGCTCGCCGTCGGCGTCTACTGCATCGGTCTTCGTGACCGTGGGTCGCATCACGAACAGAACCTGCTTCCATTGCAGGTTGAGCAGTTCGTCCCCTGGCCTGGCGCCCGTGTCGAGCAACACCTCAACGTAGTCGCGTAGCAGGGCACGTAGTTCTCGGCTGCCGGGTGTTCGTCCGCCCGCGATCCAGGCGTCGAAGTTCGACCGCAGCGCACGAACCTCTTCAAGCTCGAACGCTGGTCGCCGATCACTCCCCTTGCCCTTGTTCGACAAGGCTGGCCTTGTCGCAGGGGTCATGAAGCCACGGTCAACAGCCTCATCGAAGACACGATTCAGCGCCGCGTTCTGCGTCATCAAGGTGCTCTGCATCGGGGCCTT
>JAGUVP010000075.1 GCA_020062805.1 Candidatus Bipolaricaulis sp. | reverse complement strand
GGGCGGCGGGGAGCTGGTCGATGCGTTCTTCGCGGAACCACACCCGCCCTCCCATCCGCACGTCCTCGTGCCGGAACGCCCGCTGCTCCCACCGCACCAGCCCAGCGAGCGCCCGGAGGAGGGTCGTCTTCCCCGCCCCGTTGGGGCCGACCACGCTCACCAGCTCCCCCTCACGCACCTCCAGCCCCACGTCGTGGAGGATGAGCGCGGTTCCGTACGACACGGACAGCTCGTGGGCCTGGATGGATTGAAGCACTAGAACACCTCCGGAACGTGTGCCCCGACCTTGCCGAGGTAGGCCTCGACCACCCGTGGGTCCTGCACCACCCGCTCCGGGTGCCCGTCAGCGAGCACCTCGCCGAAGTGCATGACCACGATCCGGTCGGCGATCCGCATCAGCTCGGACAGCTTGTGCTCGACGATGATCATCGCGCACCCCTCGCTGTGGAGCCGGCCGAAACGCCCTCCCTTCCGCAAGCGGTGCACCGAGTTCGCCAGCAACCGCGTCTCGGCCTGGGTGAGGCCGGCGAATGGCTCGTCGAGGACGAGGAGCTCGGGCTCGGTGGCGATGGCCCGCGCGATCTCGAGCCGCTTCAGGTCTCCCTGGGACACCGCCCCCGCCGGGGACATCGCCAGGTCGGAGATCCCCACGAACTCGAGCGCGTCCAGCGCCCGGGCCTCGACGGTCTTCACCCACTCCCCCTGGCCCCGCACCCGTGGATTGTGGAGGCCGACCATCACGTTGGCGATGAGCGGGAGCCGCTTCATCGGCCGGCTGTTCTGGAACGTCCCCGTGATCCCGTGGACGACCCGCTTCCACGTCGGATGGCGGGTGATGTCCTGCCCCTTCCACAGGACCTTCCCACCGTCCGGGCGCAGGAGCCCCATGATCATCCGCACGAGCGTCGTCTTCCCCGCCCCGTTGGGGCCGATCAACCCCACGATCTCCTGGGGCTCCACCGAGAAGCTCGCCCGCCGAACCGCCTCCAGCCCGCCGAACCGCTTGGAGAGCTCCGAGACGGCGAAAAAGTGCTCCCTCACAGCCCCTCCAGCTCCTCGCGCAGGTCGCGGCGGGACACCTTCCCCACGTCGGTCTTGGGAAGCTCCGACCGGAACTCGACCACCTTCGGAACCTTGTACGGGGCGAGCTTCTCCTTGAGGTAGTCGCGGATATCCGCCTCCGTCACCCGCCCCCGCGCCTCGGGCTTCAGGACGACGTACGCCATCGGGTACTCGCCGACCTTGGGGTCCTTCACGCCGACCACCCCCGCCGCCTTGACCATCGGGTGGGCGGTGAGAACCTCCTCGATCTCCCGCAGGAACACCGAGAACCCGCGGTACTTGATGAGGTCCTTCGTGCGGGCGTAGTAGTGGAAGTAGCCCTCGTCGTCCATCCGCACGAGGTCGCCTGTCCTCAGCCAACGTTTCCCGTCTACCTGGGTGAACGCCCGCCTGTTGTCCTCGTCGCGCTTCCAGTAACCGGCGGTGATGTTGGGGCCCGAGAGGAGGAGCTCCCCCACCTCGCCGACGGGGAGCAACTTCCCCGATTCCGGATCCACCACGGCAGCGTCCACGTTCGGGAGCGGGACCCCAAACGCGCCGCGCTTGATGCGGTTCGCCGGGTTGACGTGGCTCACCCCCGAGGTCTCGGTCATCCCGAACCCCTCGAGGATCGCCTTCCCCGTGCGCTCCTCCCAACCGCTCGCCGTCGTCTCCGGAAGCGAGTCGGCGCCGCTCACGACGAGCTTCATCTTCTTCCAGTTGACCCACGCCGTCTTGGCGTGGCTGCGCAGGACCTCGTATAACGCCGGCACTCCGTAGAACACGGTCACGCCCTGACGATCCATCGTAGACAGGATCTGCCCCAGATCGAGCGAGGTGAACATAACGAGGGTCGACCCGAGGGTGATCCCCATCAGGAGGACCCCCACCTGGCCGTAGATGTGGTACAGAGGGAGCGCCGCAGCCACCACCTCCGCCCCTTCCGTCAGGTTCGGGAAGAACGCCCGCAGCTGGGCGGAACAGGACACGAGGTTGGCATGGGTGAGCCGGACGCCTTTGGGCTGGGCCGAGGTCCCTCCTGTGTACGGGAGCACCGCGAGGTCGGCCTCGGGGTTGACGTCCGCCGACGAACCCGCAGCTCCGGCGCGGAGGATCTTCTGAAACGGATGGACGTTCTGGCCCTCCGGGAGAGGTGCCTTTTTCGCGAACACCCCCTTCAGCGCCGGGAGGTACTCGTGGGCCCCTGTCACGATTATCCCCTTGAGATCGAGCTCGGCACGCTCGAGGTTGCCGTAGAGGAGGTCCTGGCACACGATATAGCTCGCCCCGCTGTCCTTGATCTGGAACGCGAGTTCTGAGCTGGAGTACACCGGGCTGACCGGCACGACCGTCGCCCCAGCCTTGAGGATCCCGAAGTACGCGATCACGAACTGCGGGCTGTTGACGAGGTACAACGCCACACGATCGCCCTTCCGCACCCCCGCCCCGCCTAGGCCTGCCGCGAATGCATCGGCCTGTTCACGGAGCTCGCGGTACGAGAGGTTCGTCCCGTAGTAGTGCAGCGCGGCCCGGCGCGGGAACGCCTGGGCAGCTCGATCGAGCAGACTCCACACGGGCTCGGCGGGCGCTTCCACCTTCTCGGGAACGCCCTCCGCATAGTGACGCACCCAAGGTCGCTCTCTATAAGGGTTCTCTTCGCTCATGCCACCACCTTCTGTTCGGCGTAGCGCGCGCAGGGAACGCGCTTGAAGGAAGAGATTATAGACACGGTCTGGAGGCGATCAAGAGATGAGATGACCTGTTCCCGTACAGAACACTGCCCCTCCCGTCCCCGCTGCGGCACCGATCTCCAGCGGTGCCCATCGCGGAGCGCCCCTCTCACAACTCCCCCTGCACAGCGCGGAGCGATCCAAAAGCGCGGATCACCGCGTCGAGATGTTCATCGGTGTGGGTGGCCATGTAGCTCGTGCGGAGGAGGCATCTCCCGTCCGGGACCGCCGGGGGAAGGGCGGCGTTTGTGTACACACCGGCCTCGAACAGCGCCTTCCACAGAAGGAGCGTCTCCATCCCCCCGCCGACCACGATCGGGACGATCGGCGTCTCGCTCGCGGCGGTGTCGAACCCCAGTTCGCGGAGTGAACGCCGCATCCGATCGCCGAGCGCGTTGACGCGCGTCACCCGCTCCGGCTCAGCCTCCAG
>JAGUVP010000161.1 GCA_020062805.1 Candidatus Bipolaricaulis sp. | reverse complement strand
TCCCCGACTTGAACACGATCCGCTGGACGCCACTGAACGCACCGGGGACAACCGTGATCTTGAACTCGTCCCCCAGCGGACCAAACACACCGCCGTCCGTGTTGTTCGCAACCCAGGTCCACAGGACCTGATACTCGCCGTTCGTGCGGATGTACTCGTCGTTCAACTCGGGCAAGAAGATCGCGAACAGCGGGAACCCGTCATCATCCTTGACGACCCAGTCCGCTCCCGGGGGGAAGTCCTTCACCGTCAACCGAACACTGCCACCTGCTCCGGTGTCGGTTTTGTTCACGATGAAGAACAGGTAAAGGTTCTGCGTCGAAGGCTCTCGATACAGGAACAGCACCAGGTTCCCCGTCTCAGGGAACCTGCCGTCCATGTTGCTGCGGGACTGCCCACCGTCGTAGGCGTAGAACTCCACAGCCGATTGCGCCCCCGCGATCGGGGGTACAGCGGCTTTAACCGCTCCCTGGGTCACCTGGAAGTAACCCTGCGCGCTGAGCGGCACGGCGATCACCAGGGAAATCAGAAACCATAGGCTGGTCTTCCTCACCATCGTCAACCTCCTTACCGAATACACCGCTGCAAGTCTAATGGCAAACCCCGTTTGTGTCTGTAACTGGGATCACCCCCTGGTCTCGTGTTCATCGTGCTCTCGAAGCGACAGACTACCCAGAGGACGAAAGGAACGTCAGGAAAGAAGCAAACCCCCCGCCCCCAGTTTGTCTGGAGGCGAGGGGACCTAGATCACCTCGTCAAAGGGCGAACGAAGGTTACAACGATACCTCGGTCGGAGTCTGAGCTGTGTGCGGATGGTCCGGGCCGGGGTAGATTTTCAGCTTGCGCAGCATCCGCCGCCCAAGCTCATTCTTGGGCAGCATCCGGCGGACGGCAACCTTGATCGGAATCTCGGGGTGACGAGTCTGAACCTCGCGATACGGTGTCGCCGTGAGATGCCCGACATAGCCCGAATGGCGGTAGTGCATCTTCTGGTCCCATTTCTTGCCCGTAAGGCGAACCCTGTCCGCGTTGACCACGATCACGTAATCGCCCACATCGAAAAACGGTGTGTACATTGGTTTGTGCTTGCCCTGAAGGACGAGCGCGAGCTTCGACGCCAACCTACCGAGCGGCTGGTCCGTGGCATCGACCACAAGCCAGTCGCGCCGGAAGGTCACCCCCGCGTCTTCCTTCTTGGCCATGTACGTCTTCTGCATCCCTTCCTCCTCGTGCTGAACCGGATCATAAACGCGAGCAAAGCTTCCCTCAACCCAAATCGAGCCCCCTCACACGATCCGTACACAAAGGGAGCCAATCCCCTCTACCGCCACCTCGACCGCATCCCCCTGGTGCAGTTCACCCACCCCCGACGGCGTTCCGGTCAATACCACATCGCCAGGCTCAAGGGTCATGAACGCGCTCACGTACGAAAGAAGATCCGCCACGGGGAAGAGCATGTCCCCCGTGCGTCCGTCCTGGCGCAGCTCCCCGTTCACGTAGGTGCGAAGGGCCACGTTTTGCGGATCAAGGTCGGTCTCCAGCCAGGGTCCCAGGGGGAGGAACCCATCGGCCGACTTCGCCCGAACCCACTGCAGATCAGTTTTCTGACGATCCCGAGCCGTCAGATCGAGGGCGCACGTATAGCCGAGGACATAGTCCAGGGCAGTTTCCCTGGCCACGGATTTCATCCGTCGCCCGACCACCACGGCAAGCTCCCCTTCGTAGTGGAGGAGCTTGGTGAACGACGGATATGGGATCTCTGCGGTGGGAGCCGCAAGAGCATTCGGAGCCTTGAGAAAGAGCCCGGGCTCGGCGGGCAGCTCGTCGGCATGGCCCATCTCCCGAATGTGCGCGCGGTAATTTCGCCCGACGCACACGATCTTCGTCGGCCGCACGGGCGGGAGAAGACGGATCTCATCCAGGGCGCACGTTCGACCGATCACCACCCCACCCGGACCGTGCGTGACCCGAACCCGTTCCCCATCCACAATTCCCCATGTCCCGCGTCCAAATCGAACGATCCTCACCCTGCACCTCGCTCGATGATCGCCTGCGCACCCGGACCGGTTCCGATGAGCGTCACCGGGATCCCCACCTGCTCCTCGATCCACCGCACAAACCTCTGGGCAGCTGCGGGGAGCGCCGCGAAGTCCCGGATCCCCGCGATCCCCTCCTCCCAACCGGGAAGCCGCTCGTACAACGGCTCGGCATGCGCGAGGTCCTCGGCCCGAGCCGGGAACCGCTCCACGATCCGCCCTCCGATCCGGTAGCCCACGCCGACCGCCACCTCGTCCAGCCCAGACAAGACATCGAGCTTCGTCAGGGCGAGCTCGGTGAACCCGTTCACCCCGTGGGCGTAACGCAGCGCGACGAGGTCGAGCCAGCCGCAACGGCGGGAGCGCCCGGTGGTGGCCCCGTACTCGCCTCCTACCTCACGCAGCCGTTCCCCGACCGCGCCCAGGTCCTCGGTCGGGAACGGGCCCTCGCCGACGCGGGTCGTGTACGCCTTGGTCACCCCCACCACGCGCCCCAGGCTCACGCGGACCCCGGTACCCCACCCGATCCCGTGAACCGTGGTCGTGGACGAAGTCACGTACGGGTACGTCCCGAGGTCGAGGTCGAGGAGCGTTCCCTGAGCACCCTCGAACACCATTCCCTCCCCTCCTCTTAGCGCAGCGGTGATGAGCTCCTGCGCGTTGCCCGTCCGGCTCGCGAACCGCTCGCGGAACCGGATCAGATCAGCAGCGACCCGCTCGATATCGCCCTTGAACCCCGACTGGGCTGCAGTCTGTTCCAATCCGTCCCGCAGCGACCGCTCGTCGG
>JAGUVP010000194.1 GCA_020062805.1 Candidatus Bipolaricaulis sp. | reverse complement strand
TGTCCACCAGCATCTCCATCTCCGCCTTCGTGTACACGACGCCGGTCGGGTTCCCAGGATGGGAGAACAGGATCGCCTTTGTGCGCGGACCGATGAGGGCCTCGATCGCCTGACGGGGCGGGAGGTGGAAGCCATCGTCGCGACACGTGGTGATGGGCACGATCTCGACGTTGGTGAGCCGGGCGTAGCCGAGGTAGTTGGGGTAGAACGGTTCCGGGACGAGGACTTGGTCTCCGGGATCACAGGCGATGGTGAGGGCAAACGTGATCCCCTCCGAGCCACCGACGGTGATCAGAATCTCCTCACGCGCCACGGGGAGGCCACACTCCCCGTAGTAGCGAACGAGGGCCTCCAGCGCCTCTGGGATTCCAGGGGACGGAGCGTAGTCTAGAACCTCGACCTTCGCCTCCCGCACCCCGCGCATGAACGCTGCCGGGGTGGGAATGTCGGGTTGGCCGATGTTCAGGTGGTAGACCTTCTTGCCCCGCCGTTTCGCCTCGACGGAGAGCGGATACAGGCGGCGAATGGGCGAGGCGGGAGCTGCGGCACTGCGGGCAGAGGGCTTAGGCATAGTCGAGAACCCACACCTCCTTCTTGGTGGGGAGAACATCGGGGGTGATCTTCACCTCAGATTTCTTGACGCGCTTGACGAGCAGGCCGACCTCGTCCAGAAAATCGTCCACGGGCCGGATCGGCCAGTCCTTCACCGCCTCGGTGCGGTAGTGCATGGGAATCACGATGCGCAGTCTCGGGAGCGACCGCACGACCTCGCTCGCCTCCTTGGCGCCGATCGTGAAGTGGCCTCCCACCGGGAGCAAGGCCACCTCCACGTCTCTGAGCGGGCGGAGTTGCTCCGCGTTCAGGGTGTGGCCGAGATCTCCAAAGTGGGCAAGGATCACCTCATCCACTGTGAATCGGAAGATCACGTCCTGGCCTCGGTCGCGGCCCCCTTTCGTGTCGTGAAACGCGGAGATCCCGCGGAACGGGATCCCCCGCACCGTCTGCTCGCCGATCCCGCGGACGACCTCCGGCGATCCCTCCACCCGATCCACCGCGTTGTGGTCGAAGTGGTCGTGGGACACGGTCACGATGTGAGCAGGGCCCTTGGGGGCCTTGTACGGGACCTTCTCTTCGTAGGGATCGGTGATGATCACCGTGCCATCGCCCGCCTCGATGCGGAAGCAGGCGTGGCCGATCCACTTGAGCTTCACACTCGCCACCTCCTCGCAGAGCTACTCTATCCGAGTGAGGCGGGGGCGGGCAACCGGGCGAGGGCCCGGTTCAGCAGGTGCACCACAAGATCGTCGTAGGACATCCCGATTGCCCGGGCGGCGCGGGGAACGAGGGACATCTCGGTGAAGCCGGGGAGGGTGTTCACTTCGAGGAGGTACGGCGTCCCGTCGGGGGCGATGCGGAAGTCGGCCCGCGACAGGTCGCGGCACCCGAGCACCTCGTGGGCCTGGCGCGCGACGTCCTGGATCCGAGCAGCGATCTCGGGGGCGATCTCCGCTGGGCAGGAGACGGTGCACTCGCCGGGGGTGTACTTCGCCGTCCAGTCGAAGAGATCACCCTTCTTCGGTCGCAGCTCGACCAAGGGTAGCGCCTCTACCTCCCCGTTTCGCTCGACGAGGGAGGCGGTGATCTCCCGCCCGGCGATGAACCGCTCGGCGAGGAACTCCCCGTACCGGTCAGCTAGCTCCTGGGCTGCGGGAACGAACTCCTCGCGGCTGGCGACGATGTGTACGCCTACGCTGGATCCCTCCCGTCGCGGCTTGAGGACGAGCGGATAATCCAGCTCCTCTGCTCTGGAGGCGAACGTCGCGAGGTCGCCTCTCGTGTAGTGCAGCCAGTCCGGGACAGGAAGGCCCTTCGCCTGGAACGTCTTGCGCGACTCGACCTTGTCCAGCGCCAGCGCCGAGGCCAGCGGCTCCGAGCCGACGTACGGCTTGCCCATTAGATCGAGAAGGAGCTGCACCGTGCCGTCCTCGCCCTCCCCACCGTGGAGGATGTTGAACACAGCGGCGAACGGGGCTAGCCGTTGCGGGAGGCCGTCGTAGGTATCGAACTCCACCAACTCGGCATTCCACCCTTTGCGGACAAGCGCAGCGTACACGCCGCGACCCGAGCGGAGCGAGATCTCCCGCTCAGCGGAGGTACCGCCACACAGCACCGCGACCCGAGGTGCGTTCATCGAGCGATCCTCAACCTGGCTGAGGAGTGAGTCAAGAGCGTCGGTCCCTGACGCGGGTATTCCAGGTCACTGCGCGCATCTTCTCTCCGGGTGACGGTGTTGGGCTTGTCTCCCTCGCTCCTTGCGGGAGAGAGGGTCGGGGTGAGGGGGGATCTACAGGTCAAACTCGGCGACGAGGAACGTGTGATCCGACGGTTTCTCCGCCCGGCGTGGCTCGCGATCGATCCACGACCGCACCGACTTCTCGGCGAGGGGCCGCGTGGCCCAGATGTGATCTACCCGCCACCCCACGTTCCGATCGAGCGCCCCCGCCACGCGGTAATCCCAAAACGTGTACTGCCCTGGTTCCCCCGGGTGGTGGTTGCGGAACACGTCCACGAACCCCCACGCCCGGACCCGCTCCAGGGCCGCGCGGGCCTCAGGGTGGAAGTCCACATGGTCTTTGAGCCGCTTCGGGTCGTGGACGTCGATCTCCTCCGGGGCCACGTTGAGGTCCCCGCACCAGAGGAGGGGCTTCTCGGGCGAGAAGTGGCGTGCGAAGTGGTCGCGCATCCGCGCGAGCCATTCCAGCTTGTACGCGAACATCGGAGAGTCCGCAGACTGACCTTGGGGGACGTAGGTGTTCACGATCGGGATTCCGGCGACCGTAGCCTGGATCAGCCGTGGCTCGTCGGCCGGGCCGCCATCATCGAGCCCGTAGCGGACGTCTCGGGGCTCGGCGCGGCTGGCGAGGGCGACCCCGGCGTGTGCCTTCTGTCCGCGGAAAACGACGTGATAGCCCCTCTCCTGGAAGAACCCCACCGGGAACTCGTGGTCCTGGACCTTCGTCTCCTGGAGGCAGAGGACATCCGGTTTCTCCCGGGCGAGCCAGTCGGCGAGGACGGGGAGCCGGGAGCGCACCGAGTTCGCGTTGAACGTGGCCACCTTGAACATTGACCCCTCCTACCCTACGAGGCGACCGTAGAACTCCGGGCGACGGTCGGCGAACACGTCGTTGAGCCGGGTGAGGTGCTTGTCCCGCGCCTGAACAGGGTCGATCTCGACCACCCGCACGTCTTCCGCGTCCTGCGGAGCTTGCACGAGCACGTCGCCGTTCGGAGCTACGACCTGGGAGAGGCCGGTGAAGCACAGGGTCTCCCCGGTCCGGGCCTCGACCCCGATCCGGTTTGCAGTCAGGGTGA
This sequence comes from Candidatus Bipolaricaulis sp., assembly GCA_020062805.1. GTDB lineage: Bacteria > Bipolaricaulota > Bipolaricaulia > Bipolaricaulales > Bipolaricaulaceae > Bipolaricaulis. The sequence continues at coordinate 8,098 of JAGUVP010000194.1, read as the reverse complement.
ACACGCGGTTTTCCATCGCCCGTACGCGCATCGTGAGCTGGGCGAGCCCCGGCATGACGAGGTTGGCGGGATGGGCGACCACCTCCGCTCCCTGAAGGGCGAGCGACCGCGCCGCCTCGGGGAAGAAGTGGTCGTAGCACACGAGCAGCCCCACTTTGGCCAGGCCGATGTCTGTGACAAGGAACGGCAGGTCCCCCGGGGCGAACAGGTTCTTCTCCTCGTAGAAGAGGTGGATCTTGCGGTATCGGGCAACGAGGCCCGACGGGCCGACGAACACCGCCGAGTTGTAAAGGCGGCTGTCGGTTCGCTCGGCAAGCCCGGCCACGATGTGGCAGTTCATCTCCTGCGCGAGAGCGATCAGGCGGGCCGTCGTCGGTCCCTCCGACACCGGCTCGGCGAGCTCCGCGAGTTCCTGGGCTGTGGCGAACTGGTAGCCGGTGCTGAACAGCTCCGGGAGCACCCACAGGTCGGCCCGGTCACGGGACAGGAGATCCGCGACCCTGTCCAGGTTCCGTTCGACCTCGCCGAATTCCGGTGCGAACTGCACATATCCCACGCGCATGGGGGGAACTGTAGCGACGAGAACCTGCTCTTCAACCACCGCTCCTTCTAAGGTTCTGACTGAAACGTATCGGGGCTGCCTGCTCCAACTGCGGTCGTCCTCTGGTTGATCGATCCCGGGCTCGGCTCTGAGCGGAAACTTGAGACCTGGTCGAAAACGAGGACGAGTGTCCCAAAAATGGCGGCGAACGACGGCTGGGGCCTGCTGCCCACGGTTCGGCGAGATGTGTTGGCCCCCCTTTTTGCGCGGCCCAGCCAGGCGTTCTGCCAGCTAGAGATTGTCCACGCCACGGAGGGCGGCGGGTGCTACGGCGATGGAATCTCGGGGAATCCCTTGAGGATGGACAAGCGATAGTTCCCGCTCCCGCCGCGCCAAACCACGCGGATGAAGAACCGACACTCCCCGTCCAGGAAGCATTCGCCGAGATTCGGACACCCCACCCCTGCATAGCACGGGACATGCATTGCCGTGGCAGCTTCTACTGACAGGCACTCGGCAAGCACGTCGCCACACGGGTCGTGAACGAGGTAGAGATCAACAACGAGGCCACCCGGGTCAAGCCAGACGACGAACGCATCACCGTACGTGGCGCGGATTCTGTACCAGTCATGCCAATCACCTTCACCGAGTGCCCCTGTGTAATGGCCGGCGGGGAGGAGGATCGCATCGTCCCCGGGGCCGGACGAATCGGGAAGCTGTTCGCGCGGCAATGTGGCGATGTCCGTTTCCTCGGGAAGGCATCCCTGCGGCAGTTCGCCGGAGGCGCATCGGAACTCGGGGCCCACCGCACAGGTGTTCACAAGCAGCGATGGCGGGGACGGGGCGGGGGCGGCCGCTGGCAGCGCAGGTGCGGAGTTGAAGACACAGATAGAAACGGCACATTCGACACCTCGTGCCTGTAGATCGACGATCTTCCTAGCGAGAAACAGGGCGAACCCCTCTTGATCGCCGGTCCGATACGCATACTCGCTGGCATCATAGGCGCGGAAATAGGAGACCAGATCCGTCTGCTCGCTGGGAATCACCAAGCCCAATACCGCCTCTGTACCCAGGGGGGGCGCTATGGCCAGAGAGATCCTCGCGCCATCAGGGGGAATGGTGAGAAGCGTGTCTGCCGCGACAACAACCGGGAAATCTTCCCAGAAGTGACGGCACGGAAACAGCATCATCGTCACTTCGCCATCGGCACGAAAGTAGAAGAGATAGAGATACCCGTCAATGGGAGACTTCACCGAGATCACCATCTGCTCCTCTGCGCAATACGTTCTTGAGCAGCCCGCGTTCACCGATAACTCCAGAGGCCGAGCGGCGAGTAGAGTCGCTCCATGAAGCCGCTGCAGCGTGAGGTCAGATAACTGAGCGCTGCACGTCACTGTGAAGAGAGACACAAGGATGACGCTTGTCGTTCTAGCGTTCATCTCACCACCATCCCCAGACTCCGCGCAGTGTAGCGAGGGCGGCTATCGGGATCAAACACCAGGATCTGGTTCTCCAGGACACCGCTCGCAGAGAGAGGGGACGCTGCCGGTCGGGCTTTCTACTCGACGACGGTGCGGGGATGCTCCTTGGCCCCAGCAACGCGAATACGAAGCTCCCGCGAATGCAGATCCACAAGCCCATCATCGGCGCCATGACTGGCCAAGCATTCGGGCACGCGTTGTAACGTGATCCGCGAATCTCCATTAACAACACAGCGAATCCGTTTATAGTGGTTGCCGGCAGGACATAGTGTCCCTTGACGCGGTTCAGATCCCGTTGTATACAGAATCTATAGTGTTGGTGGGGTCGCCACTACAGATGGCGGATCTTTGCTGGGGGGTGGCATTCGGAGGCAGAGAAGGCGGTCGATCAGCTGGGTGTTCGGGTCCCGGAAGTGGCAAGCTTCACAAACACAGATAAGGGAGAGGAGGGCAGGATGGCAGGAACAGCGCGATCTGGGTGGCTACTGGCAGGGCTCGCCCTGCTGGTTTCGATCGGAGGGCTGGCGGCGACATGGCATGTGAACCCTGGGGACGATATCCAGGCCGTGATTGACACCGCGACGGCGGGGGACACGATCGTCGTCGCCGCAGGGACGTACAACCTGACCGGAACGATCAACGTAACCAAGATGCTAACCATTCTTGGGGCGCAGGCGAATGTGGATCCGCGGCCCAGCGCGGGTGGGCGAACAGGCCCAGAGACGTTGTTGACGAGCACCACTACGGTGTTCGACATTCAGGCCCACGACGTTGTGATCAACGGGTTCTCAATCGAAGCGAACATCAGCAACAAGGACACGAACATCATCCACGACAGCAGCACGTCGTTCACCTCTGAGAACGCAACGGTCGCCTACAACATCATCACGAACACGGGCTCGACGATGAACGAGGCGGTCAAGATCCGTTGCGGTGAGTCTCCCGTGATTGCGTACAACTACATCTACAACATCCCCTCGCCCGGCGATGCGATCAACTTCGACCGGGTCACGAATGGCCGGATCGAATACAACGAGATCTTCAACAGCGGCAGCGAGAATGCTGCTATCTACATCTATGATTCCGAGTACACGTGGATCGTCGGGAACATCGTGGATACGACGACGAAGAACGACGGCATCAAGCTGGGGCGGAAGTCCAGCGGCAATGCGACCCTGAGCGGCGGTTGGATTATCGGCAACCTGGTGATGAACACAGCTCAGGATGGGATCACCGTGTACGCAAGCGACGTGGTGGTTGAAGGCAACACAGTGATGGGCGCCACCACCGAGAACGGTGCGATCTACTTGGCATTTGGGATCAGCAATATCGTCATCCGCTACAACACGATCGTCGACAATACGCTAGCCACCGGAAAGTGGGGAACCCCCGGCGGCATCACGATCGGCTCCGCCGTGAACGCCTCTACGGTGGAGATCTACGGCAACACGATCACAGGGAACTACCCAGTGGACGTGGCCAACATGGCCAGCGGAGCACCGCTCCTCGACGCCACAGGCAACTGGTGGGGGCAGGACACGGGGCCTCTCGCGGGCCAGATCGCCGGCAACGTGGCGTACAGCCCGTGGCTCGGGAACGACCCCTCGCAGCCCACCTGGACGTTCATCGTCGCCCAGGCAGGCCCTGAGCCGAGCCCCGGCTACATCCAGAGAGCAGTTGACCTGGCGCGCGATGGAGACGTAGTCTTTGTACAGGCAGGCACGTACGCAGAGAACGTCCAGGTGTACAAGCCACTCAACCTAATCGGCGACAATGCCAGTATCTCCCCATCTGCTGGGGCGGCGATCACCCTGCGATCGCCGGGCGGCGAGGCACTGGAGGACGTGCTGATCTCCATCAACACCTCGGGCGGAGCCTACGGTGTCCTCATCGATGGGGGGCTGTGGGCTCACATCCCTGGCGAGGACATTGTGATCGAGAATCTCACGCTTGCTGGGGCTTCGCTGAGCGGCCATGGGCAAGAGGGCTTGGTGGTCATGAACGGCGCACAGGTCACGGGTCTGTTTGTTGTAGACAGCGCGTTCCTGCATAACCGGGTAGGTCTGGGTATCAGCGGCACGGGCACTGCTGTCGCTGATGCGTCCGTGACCTCCTCCTTGTTCGTTGAGAACACGCTGCACGGCATTCAGATCCTCGCCGGAGCGGCCGTTGACGGCCTTCTCGTTGATGGGAGCGTATTCCTCCTTAGCGGAAACGAGGGCATCAATGTCTCAGGTGGAGCCCAGGTGGACGATCTGGTGGTTCGAGACTCAGCGTTCCTTCTGAATAAGATCGGCATCGGCATCACCGGCGCTGCAACGCACGTCCACGGACTCACTGTGGAGAACAGCAGCTTCGTGGGGCAGCACGAACACGGAATGTACATCCACGGGGCAACGGTCTCGGATCTCGAAATTCGCGATACCCAGTTCGCAAGTAGCGTCTACCAGGGCATTCACATTCAGAACGCCATGGTTGACGGAGCTGTCATCGCTGACTCAGTGTTTGGGTTCAACCGGTGGGGCCTGCTCATCCGGGGGAGCTCGAACGTGACGGGTCTTCACGTGGTCGGCAACGTCTTCTCGGATCACTCCGAGACAGCCCTCGGACTCTCCTCGGGCAGTGTTTCGGGCGCGCTGATCGACAGCAACACGTTCGTCAACAGCGGCTGGGAGCACATCGACGTCGGCCTTTATTGGATGGGCACGCTAACAGCTAGTGACATAGAGATCCTCCGAAACTTCTTCGGGCCTGGCACCCAGTGGGCCGCAATCTACGTAGACGGTGACGCAGTCTTTGGCCCCGGCGACGTTGTTGCTCATTACAACGCATTCAGCACCGGAGCGTGGGGCGTGTTCAACGCTAACGCTGTCACTGTCGACGCAGCCCTGAACTGGTGGGGCGACCCCGAGGGACCGATGCACGCGAGCAATCCCGCCGGAGCAGGAGACCTGGTGAGTGACAGCGTGATCTTCAGCCCGTGGCTGGGTACGGACCCGGATGGGGATCCAGCTCAGCCTGGCGTGCAGATCACGGGGCCGATGCTGATCATCGTTGCCCCGGTGGGGCCGGAGCCGACGGGCGGCTACCTGAACACAGCCATCGCCGGCGCCAACACGCTCCCGTTTGCTGACACCATCAGGGTCCGCGAGGGAACGTACGACGCCAGTACGCCGATCACCGGCCCGGTGAGCATCTTCAGTTGCACGAGCTGCCCGAACCCGACAACCCTTACAGGCGACATGACGTTCGATGCGGCGGGGATCCTCATCGGCCGGATGGGCCAGGGGTTCACGATCCTCGGGGACATCACTGTGGGCGCAGGGATGGACGCCTCGACGATCCACATCAACTGGAACGACCTCTTCGGCACAGTCACCAACGACGGAGTGGGCATACTCGATGCCACCTACAACTGGTGGGGCGGCGCCCCCCCCAGCACTCGAACGTTCGGGAGTGTGAACTACGACCCATACCTTCCCAAGCCGGTGTGCGAAGTCCTGGCGTTCATGGAGAAGCACGGACTGAATCCTGATGAGGCAATCATCGCATTGGGATCCGGGGCACCTAACCATCTTCTGTTCCTTATGTGGCTTGCGGGACGGCTCGGGGTCAGTGTGACGGATGCCGAGGATCTCGTTGAGGAGTACGGCTCCTCTACTATCCTGAGCGCTTTGGATCGAACCACAGACTTCGATGACTTCGTGCGACTGCTCCTCGGGTACGGGGCTGCCCCGGCCGGTGGAGCGGGGATGTTCGTGGATCTCGGTGTGGCGGGCGGCGCGGGATCGTTCCAGGGCCAGACCGTGGATGCCATCTATGAGATTGGGCAACCGATCCTCGTTTCGTTCGAGCTTCTAGACTTCCAAGGCAACCCGGTTCTCGGGATCGGTGCCTGGGTTACCTTGATTCAGCTCCACGAGGACGGCCACCAGACGATCTGGTATTGGGGTGCCACTTACTACAACCCGGAGACCGGCCTGCAGGAGATCTCGATCCCCACAGCAGGACTCCCGGCGGGCTACTACAACCTGGGCATCGGCTTCAGGGACGGGACCCAGGAACAGATCCTGATTCAGATCGTCGTCGAGTAGGTCGCCACTCCCTTCATAACGACGCCGGGGCGCCGCTGGGGCGCCCCGGTTTCTTACCCTAAGGCGGGGGCCGGAGGGTGCTACGGTGTGATCGTGAACCCGAGGGCGAGGTTCCGCCGGGAGTGCCAGAGGAAGTAGGCCCTCCACCCCGACCCGCTCACACCCAGGCCTGCCCCCCACGTGAAACGCACCTCGGTCCGTGTCTCCGGTTCGATGACCACCTGCGGAGCGAGCGTTCCGGAGGGAAACCACGGCGGGACCCACGCCATCTCCTGGACTGAGAGCCCGAGGAGAATCACAGCGCCAACCCGCCCGAGGGATAACCAACCGACGAGGTACCCTTCCACCTCCGGCCCCCAGGCGAACCAGCCGCCGGGGTCGGGCGCGGTCAGATCGGGGAGAGGAGACGAGGGGGAGAGCGCCACGCCGAACCCTAGCCCCTCGATCCAGAGATCCGCGGCGATGGAAAGGGAGGTTAGGCCTGCCGCCAACCCGATCCCGGGCGCGGGGAGATCCCCCTCCGCGATCCACGTGGGAGGGGCGGCAGGTGACCACAGGGCGGGCCGTGCTGGAGAGAGAGCCACGGCCAGGGTGACCTCTTCCCCATCCACCACGGTCAGGTCAATGGATTTGGTCTCGTAGCCGTCTTTCTCAATTCGGACTCGGATCCGTCCCGGGGCGACCACGGTGGACACGGGTGATGTACCGATGTAGGTCCCTCCTACCCACACCGCGGCCCCGCGCGGGCTCGTGGTCACGCCGAGAGTCGCCCGAGGGCGGTGGACACGGAACCTCGTCCAGGCCGTGCCCCATCTCCCGACGAGCAACGTCTGCAGCTGAGCCGCAAATCTGGCGGGGTCGGCGAAGAGGAGGAACGCATCCCCCTCGAACGCTTTGGCTTCGTAGAACGACAGAGGGAGTTCGGTGGCAACGAGCTGGAGATACTCAGTTCCCTCCGGTTCGGTCACGCGCAGGGTCCAGCCAGGGGTGGGGAGGGTGTGCTTGCCGGCCGGGAAGCGCGGGTCCTGCAGGTACCGGTTTGGGACGAGGAGCTTGACCTTGCCGTCCGACGTCAAGTTGTAGAGGTACACGTAGGCGTCGCGGTTTAGGGTGAAGGTGAGCTTGAGGGCATCACCCGGGGCATACGTCGCTTTGTCCGTGGTGAGAGAGACGACGATCCCCGGCTCGACCGGTACGGGGATGATCCCCTGGGGAACGACGGGGACCTCTCCTTGCCCCATGGCGACGATACCCGTCACCACGACGAACCCGAGACACCACCCGAGCAGACCGCTACGCAGCAAACGACGAACCATGGCTAAGCACCTCCAGCCGTATCTACACCGGGCCCCGAGCCCGGGTTCGGTTGGATCAGGTCTCGGATGAGCCCGATGCCAACGCCTTGCGCAGAGCGCGCAGTGGAAGAAGGGCGCACGTGAGGCGGGTCCGCACCACCCCTCCCAGGGCGGAGAGTAGCTCCTCGTCGGCTATCCGCGCCGCTTCCGGCACGGGCTTCCCCTGAACGAGCTCGGTCAACAACGAGGCAGAGGCCAAGGAGATCGCGCACCCCTCTCCCTCGAACCGGATGTCCTGGATGGTCTGATCCTTGATCCCGAGCTCAATCCGTACGACATCGCCGCACAGGGGGTTCGCCTCGACGGCCGCGGCGTCGGGATGGGGGAGCCGTCCCTTGTTGCGGGGGTGGCGCCAGTGGTCGAGGATGATCTCTTCGTAGCTCATCCCAACGCCTTCCACACGCCGTCGAGCGCCTCCAGGAACAACCCCACTTCGTCGATCGTGTTGTACACGTGGAACGAGACCCGACATGACGCCGGAATTCCCAACTTTCGGTGGAGGGGCTGGGCGCAGTGGTGCCCACCGCGGATCGCGATCCCCTCCTGGTCGAGGAGGGTCGCGACGTCGTGGGGGTGGATCCCGGCGAGGGAGAACGAGACGAGCGCTCCTCGCGCCGCTGGATCGCG
>JAGUVP010000003.1 GCA_020062805.1 Candidatus Bipolaricaulis sp. | reverse complement strand
GGCAGGGTGCCGCTCGTCTTGTAGTCGTGGACTTCGTAGATGTCGCCGTCGCGCTTCATCAGCCGGTCGATGAACCCCGTCAGCTCGACCCCATCGCCCAGCTTGAGGGAAAACGGCTCTTCCAGCCCGAGCACGAGCCCCTCAGCAAACGGGGCGTGGCGGCTGCAGTAGAGTTCGAGGCACTTCACGCCCAGACGGCGGTACGCGTCGGACGACATCCCCCGGCGCACGATGCGGACGTTGTCCGCCCACTCCGCATCCCACGCCTCCTCATACTGGGCGAGAACCTCGTCCACCGGCGGATTGAGGCCCAGCTGCACCTGGCGGTAGAGCCACTCCAGCGCGTCGTGGACCCGTGAACCCAGAAACGCCTCGATCGACGGGCCGACGTCCACCTTGACCCGGTCCAGGTACTGGAACTTGTACTTGAGCGGACAACTGGCGTACGTGTCCAGCCGCGAGTACGAGTACCGTGCCATGACCCCATTGTGCACAGGCGGCAACGGGCCTTCCACGGAAGCCTGATTGCCCGTGGCGGATGACGGAACCCGCGGCCGTTCCCCGCCGAGGGGTCATCCCTCTCACGTTCCCCCCACGGGTGGATGCGTGCTATGCTTTGCGCAGGCGGTGATGACAGTGCACAGACTGGGAATGCTCGTCTGGGCGGGTCTCGTGGCGTGTGCGGCCATCGGTTGCGCACAGAGTGCACACGCGTTGTGGGGGGCAACTCCCGTGCACGTGCCGGCAGCCGCGATCGCGGTCGTCGGTGAGTTCATCAACGAGGCCGACGCCCTCTCTGCCGTGGGACGCGCCGACGCACAGGGGGCCGCGGAGCGCAGGTGGGAGCTCCGGCTGCGCGTCTCCAATCCCACGACGAACGCGGTGGCCGTGTTCTGGACCGACTCGTACCTCGTGCTCCCGTCGGGGAATCACATCCCCTTGGTGCCCCTCACGCTGGGCTCCCTGCCGAGTTCGATCGCCCCCGGATCCTCTGTCGAGACGCGGTTTGGGTTCGAGGCTGACCTCGCCTCCGGCGGCACGGTCGGAGTGTCGCTGATCTGGATGGGGTGCTGCCAAGCAGAGTCCGCGCAGTGGACGTGGCGCCTCGTCCGCAGCCAACCCGCGGTCGATCCGGCGTCAGGTCCCCAGGTTGTCCGGCCGGAAACAGACGGGTCCCCTTGGGCGTGGGGCTGGATTCTGGTCGGAGGCATCCTGGCTGTAGGCTTGATCGCGATCCTTCTCGGGCTGTAGCAGGCCGCGTTCAGATCTCAGCCGTCGCTGGGAACGCTGCCGACACGGAAGCCGTTCGTGCCCATCGAGATCGGTGCGGGCGATCGCGAGTCTGCGGCCGAGGGAAAAGGGCCCCTTGCGGGGCCCGTTGTCTCTCTCCCTTGAGGATGGTAGGGAAGCGGGCTAGGCATCCTACACGCTCGCATTGTCATAACCAAGCGTTGAGGGACAGAGGGGATCTGGTGGAGAACCCGCGGAGCCCCTCAAACGACGGTGCCGTCGGCGATGTGGCCATCGTCCTCGTCGCTCCATCGCTGTCCGAGGCAGTAGTCGCTCGGGGTTGAGGGAGGAGAAGGCGAGTCGCTGGACCCTAAGAATGAAGGTCTGACCCCGATAACTGGCACGCAACCTCTACCGGAACAAGAACCGCTCGGGGTTGACGGAGCAGAAGGCGTGCTTCTCCTCTGGTGTAAGGGCCGGGGTGTGGGAGAAGAGGCCGAGGTACTGGTTGTAGGAGTCGGTCCACATCAGGTTCACGGCGAAGTCCGTGCCGAAGAGAATCCTGGCCCTCAGCTTCTCGGCGTCCGCGGCGGGGAGGCCCTGGAGGAGATCCTTCAGCTCCTGGTAGTACCGGTCGCTTGTCGCGCGGCACGAGACGTCCACGTAGACGTTCGCGTACTTCAGCACCAATTCGATCGTTCCATCCCGCCGCTTCTCGTCCCCCTTCCCGGGCGGGAAGTGGGCGAGGTTGAGCTTGAGGTCGGGGTAATGCCGAAGCACCGCCGCCCACTTGGCCACGGCGCTGATCTTCGTGAGATCCTCCCGATCCACGGCCACGAACCCGCCGCTTCCCCCGTGGGTGGTGAGGGGGATCCCCTTCTCGCTGCACCTGGTGTAGAGCAGCTCGACCTTCGCCATCGCGTCCTCATCCTCCTCCGGCCACGGATCGAACCCCAGGGGCGGGTAGACCTTGATCCCCGCGAAGAAGTGGCTCCCCAGGTGCTCGATGTCGCCATCGAACTGCCCGAGGCGGGCGCGGAAGTCCTCCCGGCGGCCCGTGTACTCCGCGAAGTACTTCTCCAGCAGATCACCGATCCGCTCCCTCGTGTAGTTCGCCGGGTTGAGCCCGAGGAACGGGTAGATCTCGAACACCCGCCGCGTGGTAGGACCCAGCGCGGGGTATCTCTCAGCGAGCTTCTCGTCTGACTCGGTCCCCACGTAGTCACGGATGCCGCGGAACAGGTCCACCACCTGCTCCACGATCGGTCGGTCGCCGGGCACGTCGTAGCGGATCCACTTCTTGGCGTTCCCGGCTCCCCGTCGAGTGCGGCTCTTGTAGCCGAAGTCCATCATCAGCGGGGTGAGGACGATCCTCGTGTAGCGCTCGTTGCCGATGTGCAGACCTTCGCCGCACAGCATCAGGGAGTGCGGGTCGCGGAGGCAGTTCTCCACGAGCAGGAACATGCTCCCGATGTCGTTCTCCATCACGAACAGCAGGTTCATCACCTTGCCCAGCCGGCGCTTGACGGCACCAAAGACCGACTTGCCCCAGGAACGCACGCGGTTGCGTAGACAGGGAATCGCATACACGGGCACCAGACACACGGCGAGCAGCACGAGAACCACAACCACAAAGGGAACAGCGAGCAGAATGCCCAGGGACAAGAGCGTCAGCATCAAAAGGGGATGGGACGCGTCCTGCCGCTTCAGCACCACCTTGGGGAGATCATGGAGCAAACGTGATACGAACCCAGAGAACGACGGATGGCTCAGGTTGAACGCGTGCAGATGAGCGTCAAAGAAGGTCTTCCCAGCCATCGCTACCTCCTTTATGCATGGATCAAGATCCAGCCCCTCAGGTCGTTGCCGCTAGGCGAGATCCCTCCCACGAGGCGGCAACGCCCGGCTCTGTTTGCTCCCATCCTTAGCCCACGCTATACTCCTGACAATCCGGGAGACCGGAGGTGGATCGCCCGTGAAGGGCGAGCGTGGAGAAGGCCCATCCGGGCCTTTTTCATCTGGGGGATAGCATCTTCTCGCAGCCTCGAAGCTAAACGCGTGCAGATGAGCGTCAAAGAAGGTCTTCTCCTCCACAGTCACCTCCCGTACGCACGAAACACGCTCTCTCCGACGGCTCAAGAGGAAGGGGTTGGCTCCGACGATGTTGCATCGGCCAACACCTGGTCAAGGAGACCGAGAAGCTGGTCGCAGACAGGGACCCAAACCTGGGCGGGAAACCCGGGCGACTTCTCCACGAGCTCGGGAACACCCTGGGCCAAGCGGGGAATCCCCTTCAGCCCAGCCCACAACCGATCGCGGACCGCCTTTGCCTTCGCATCCGTAAGCCAGCCGAAGTTGAACGTCAGGCGGCCGTTGGAGTAGACCGTGTACAGCGACTTGTCCACAACAGCCAGGAACCTCGGGTTAAACGATCCGTCGCTGATCCCCGTGCCCCACTTCACTACATCGGCCCGGGCTTTGGAGTACTCATAGAGCCTCCGCACCGCAGCTGCGGTTTCCGGATCGACCTTCTCCTCAAGGTCGCGGAAGAAGGAGATCTCGTCCCACCGCTGCCTCAAACTCGAATCGCGAACCTCCTTACGCACTTCTTCACCGAAGACCTGGGGCACGAAGATCTCGAGATCATGAGCCTGCTGGCCGTAGCGCTGCAGTTCCACAACATAGACGCTGAACGTGCTGCTCCGGTTGACGTACCGCACAAGCTCCTTCAGGTCAGGGGGAACCGCGTCCATGAGGATCACAAACCGGAATGCTCCAGAGGAAATGGTCTCCCTCATTCCCTCAAGCACTTGCTCAGCACTCCCGAACCGATCACCGAGAAGCCGGTCAAGGTCGCGTTCTGCTTGGGATACCCTCTGGTTCAGCATCCGCAAGAACGCTTCCGGATCCTGGAAGCTGCTCCAGAGAGCGGCGCCGTAGTCGAGCACCTGGGCAAGAACCTTCCGTTTGTCGGCGTTCCTGAACAGCTTTGTCTCCACGATGTAGATCTCCCCATCGCTATCCACGCCCAGAAGGTCAATCGGACCCGACCGCGTGGGAGTCTCCTTGTCCAGAACGAGGAACTCCACGCCTTCCTTGATGTCCGCAATCGGCAGCAGCTCCGGGTTGGCGTAGACGAAGTGCTGCAGGTCGAGTTCGGCCGAGTACGGGCTCCTCTCGATCACCTGTGCCTTTTGCCCGCTTCTCTTGAGGATGATCGCCATCTGGTAGACCTCCGCTTGCGTCAATCATAACCTTGACCGGTCGGTATCCCAGCGATCCGGTGCGCCAGCGGTCGGGCCGACGCCGGTTGTATCGCCCAATCCCGCTAGGAAAGCGTTACCTCGTGGGTCTTGCCACGCGCTTGGTCCGCGAGAACCAGCGTGCCGTCCGCGCCCAGCGCGAGTTGCTCGTCTGCGTTCAGGATCTCGCTTCCGTACACGGTCCCATCTGGGGCAAGGTCAATGTTCAGCGTGTCGCTGCTACGGAGGGTCTCCACCTCGGCCCGTTTCTCCCTGAGCCGGATGTACGCCACGTTCTGCTGCGGATCGTACGTGATCACCATCCCGCCCCATACTCCGAGGGCATCTTGCCGTTCATCTGTATTGGGACAGGAACCGGGGACAGGTATGCACGGAACAAGATCCGACCCCGTAGACAGACTATGCACGGAGCACGATCTCGTCCCGATAGCCCATTCGCTCCCGCCAACAGCACGGGAACCCGCAGCTCATGACTCGCGTTGTCCCAGTTCACCCGCCTCGATGGCCTGGCGTACTTCTGGCAGGGAGATCGCACGCACCGGGATGAACTCCGAAGCGAAGGTTGGGTAGGCAGTGACGACCATCCCTTGTACTTGGTACTGCCTCACCGCATGCTGCAGGTTGTTCAGCACACCTATTCGCCGAACCAATAGCGCGGTGTTCTGCCGCGCCCAGTCGAGCTTATTCTCGAATAGAGCAACGTTCCCCGAGTCCTCCTGCAAGGACTCCCAGTCACGGTACCAGCCTGGAATGTCAGATCTGGGCCGGAACGCCTTGCACTCGATCAGCAGCAGGATTCCACGGTTGAAATCCACTGCTGCGACGTCTATCTCGCCGGGTTCAACTGACACCACGTTGCTCTCCTCGCGCCATCTGTCCAGCCTCTGTGCACAGACCCATCCCGGCTCACGGAGTATGTCGGTGACGGCGTCCACGAGTGCCCTTCCTCTCGCGTCCTGTTTCTGTCGCGCCAACCGCTCGACCGCTGTTCCACTCCATTCATCTGGTACTCGCCCCCAGCCAATCCCATGAGCGACAAGCGAAGCAAGTCCCTCTCGCAGTGTCTCTTGAGAGAAGAACGCGAATCGCCTGTCGTCGATTGTCCATTCGAGTATAGGCCGATATAGAAGGCGGAACGGGCTACAAGGTCTCTCGAACGAAGGCGGACAGGCGTCCACATGTCTGCGGGTGAGAGTGATCCCAGCTAGGAACTGACCGACCCTAGCGGAGCTGGCACCAAGTTCTTGCGAAAGCACTGTCCCGAGCTCGGACGCATCCAGCGGATACCGCCACGGGATGTCCGGGTCGCGAGCCCTGGTCCTGACAAGGACTGACACAGCGTCCTTGAAGGAGAAGCCAAAGACCTCGCGCACGACCGCTTCGAACTCCTCGAAGTCCGAGTTCGCATAGACAGTCTGCCATACCGTCTTGTCAGATCTCTCGAATGAGTCGTACCGCCGTTTGAAACGCTCCCATCTCTCAGTGAACTCGGGCGACGGCTGGCACGAGAAAGCTCGATCCTCAGACTCAGAGACAGACACTCTTCTCGGGTAGATCTTCACGCGAAACCCAACGCTGTCGAAATTCATGAGAGCGTAGTAGAGAGAGACCAGTTCGCAGAGCTCGCAGGTTGCATAGATCGCCCTATCAAGAACCTTGTAGAGGAGCTCCTTGTCTTCCGGCTCGGGCACGTCAACGAAGTCAACCCCAACACTACTCTCTAGGAACTGCTTGTACACCCTTCGATAGAGGGGGCCGTATCTGGTGACGAGCTGTTGCTGCTGTAGAGAAAGAGTGCCTTCGCGCTGCCCTTCCCACAGTTTGGCCCACCCCTGGTTGTGTGAGAAGAGCAGTTGGTAGAACCTCCAATCGGGAAACGTAGCGAGAGCTTCGTGGACCTCCGTGCACAGAAACTCATACAGACACCCCAGGACCGGACGACACTCGTCAAGACCGCAGTACTCTCCGGGCGAGAATCTTGTCAGGAGGGCGTCTCTGCAGCGATCCATCAGCCTCCTGAAATCCGCGCCTCCCGAGGCTGGTATGTAGATCGAGTCGATGCTATCAACTCCAATGATCCGACCGCCAGTGGCGCTCATCCTCGCAGCAGCATCAGTAGGTTGAGCCGGACGTGCGCCACGTTCTGCCGCGAATCGTACGTGATCATGTTCCGCACCGCCTCTTCTAGTGTAGTGTCTCTAACATGTCTTTCCAGAGTGCCGCCGCTCTTTGCGCCAACGCACCCATCACCCTCTTCCTCCTCCCCAGGGGATGGGAAAAGGACATTCGCTGGGCGGGTGGGCGGATGGTTCCAGACAGACGATTGGCAAGGCATCTTCGGGACACTACAGCAGAATGGCAGCATATCACTGTCTCGAGATGACCTTGACAAGGGATGCCATGGACGCGCACCGAACAGGGCATGGCCCTCGGAGCTCGACTACGCCCGCTCCCCGAAGACGAAATCCACTGACTTATGGTTGAAACCATCTAACCGCACCTCCGTTCTCTTCCGATCCAGGAATCTATAACGCGACCAGAAGTCCCCCACACGCTTCTCTCCGCAGGCGAGATTCACAATTCTGAGGGGTGGCTTCTTGACGCCACCTATTGTGAGATCTGGCTCAAAGCGAGTGTAGTTGTCCGTCAGACGGTAGACCGCTTGCCTTGCGTGCTCATCGTTTGGTGGAAGCGAATACCCGATGATCGCCATGCCAAGATTCAGCCCGCCGGCCTTCCCGATCCCCCACCACAGGGACTTCAGCGGCTCAAAGTACAATAGCTTGCCGACTGACGGGGTTAGGATGAGTGGAGGCTGTGGCACGAATTCCTGTGAGTAGTATCGAGCGACGTCCCGCATCCGGTAGATGTTTCGCATGTGATCGTCTGGCATCTGAGGCCCTTCGAGCAGCGGCGAGAGATCATAAGGATTATCAGCGGCAAAATGGGAGTACCACCTTGGAACGTAGGTCGGATCACCCACAGCCTTCACAGTCTCATCGTATGGTGTCCTGTCAAACCAGTCAATGGACCCATGCAGCTTCAGAACAGTGATCTCTTCTTGTGAGGTGTTCACGACACCGTAGCCGCTTTGCGGGACAACGTACTCATAACGGTGCGGGAACAGCCGAAACGGCTTTCCCACTGCAGTCAGTGCGTGTTCTAGGAGGGTGTCATAGTTGAAGGTAAGCACCCAGTCGCACGGCTGAAGACGCTCTGCAAACTGCAGGTACAGAGATGGGATGTCCGCCACGGAGCGCGGAGACCTCTCCTGAAGAAGAATCCCGATCAGCTTCTTGACAATCAGCTGTGCCTCATTCCCCTCCGACGTGATCGTGTCACCACCTCGAAAGCCCAAGGCATGCTCAGCATCAAGAAAACCAAGGAGATCCTCATAATCGACATCGCCTCGCGACACATCTACCCCGTCGCACCGACGCTTGTACTCCACGAAGCGATCGAGCTCTGTCTCAACAGCGTTATCGGGCCCGAAGTGCTCCCTCGCTCCTTTTCGCACCTCCTCGAACAGATCACCGGCGAGAGGAAGCCCTGCCGGAGCGGAGAAACCTGCTCCCAGTATGATAATCCGGAACTGCTCCGTCCTGTCAGTCTTGCCCACAGACATCATGAGGCATGATGGACTCGGAGACCCAGAAACACTTGAATCGCTGTAGTGAACCTCTCTGGGGGT
>JAGUVP010000227.1 GCA_020062805.1 Candidatus Bipolaricaulis sp. | reverse complement strand
TGCTGCTGGAACTCGACCGGTACTACGAGAACCTGACCTTCCTGCTCTGACCTGTCGAGCCGCCCCGGAAGGGTGGTGGGCGGGACCACGAGGGCCCCGCCCCGCCGGGGATCTCAGAGGCCGTAGAGCTGGGCGACGTTGTCGTGCAGGATCGCCCGCTTCTCGTCGTCGGTCAGCATCGAGGTGTGCTCGGTCAGCATCTCCTGGCTCCACGGCCACGTCGAATCGGAGTGGGGGAAATCGTTGGCCCACATCAGCATCTTGTGGATCGGCGTGTCGTTGAGCCGGCACATCTGGAACGCCACCCAGTCATCCTGGAAGGTGAGCCGGACGTGGTCGAGGCAGTACTCGCTGGGCAACCTCGACAGGTTGGACGACTTCATCCAGTTGCCGTGCCGCTTGACCGCGTGATCCATGCGGTACATGAAATGGGGGATCCAGCCGGCGTCAGCCTCGGTGCAAGCGATCACCAGGTCCTGGTTCCGCTCGAACACGCCGCCGAGCACCATCATCGCGATCACGTCCTGGTTACCCCGGATGATCGACATGAACGACGCCGCCTTCGGGCCGCGATGACGCTGGGAACCCATCGTCAGGATGTGGAAGCCCAACGGCATCCCCAACTCGACCGTTGCCTTGTAGAACGGATCCCAGTACGGGTCGTCGTAGTCGGGCGTGTTGCCGTTGTACGCGTCGCCCGGGTAGCCCGGCATCATCACGCCCCGCAACCCCAGCGCCTTCATCTCCTCGAGGTCCGCAATGGCCTGCTCGACATCCAACGCCGCGGTCTGACCGAGGCCAAAAAGTCGGGACGGGTCGTAGGCGCAATACTCCGCGATCCAACGGTTGTACGCCTCGAAACACGCCTGCTTGTACTCGGGGTTCTTGTGGTTGCACAGCAACATGCCGACCGTCGGATAGATGATCTCCCCGCCCACACCATCGCGATCCTGGTCCGCAGCGCGCGTCTCCGGCGAGTAGCCGGAGCGGTGCAACTCCTCGAAAGTTCGCCCGTTCTCGGCCAGATCCTCCGGCGGGATACCCGCCGCCGCCGTCAGGCTCATCGAGATGGGCTTCATCCCCGGGATGACGAACATATCACCGCGCTGGGGATCGCGCTCGACCCGGGGGGCCTCGTCCCGGAACTTCGGGTCGATGTGCTTGGTATAGCAGTCCGGCGGCTCGGTGATGTGCGAGTCCGCCGAAATGATCGGCCGGTCCACAACTGTTGAAGCCATTGGTCCCCCTTCGAGCGTCCTTCAACCGGACTGGTTCGTCCGGCCTGCGAATGACACAGTAGCTTATATTCGTCTCGTCGTCTCCTCCGCTCGTTGGAGGGTAGAGCCGCGAAGGAGCGGATTCGATGCGAACGTCGTTGTTCTACCTGCCGGGGGTCGGCACACGAGAGGCGGTCGAGCAGGGCGGTGCAGGCCTACGAGGCGACCTGTACGACGAGATGCTGCGCGACGTGCTTGGTCAATGCCAGCTCGCCGACGAGCTCGGGTTCAACTCGGTCAGCTTCACCGAGCACCACTTCCACTGCGAGGGCTTCGAGCTGTCCAACAACCCGGTCATGCTGGACCTCTACGTCGGGCTGCAGACCAAACGCCTCCGCGTAGGCCAGCTCGGCATCGTGCTGCCGGCCAACAACCCGCTGCGGGTCGCCGAGGACATCGCCATGCTCGACCGCATGACCGGGGGGCGGGCCAACGCCGGCTTCGCGCGTGGCTACCAACGCCGCTGGGTCGACACTATGGCTCAGCAGACCCACGGCGTGCAGGGGGTGCGCCCCCACGAGCACGACCGCATCGACGACACCAACCGGGCCGCCTTCGAGGAGAACCTGCGGATCATCAAACGCGCCTGGACCGAGGACTACTTCTCCCACCGAGGCCAATTCTGGCAGGTACCGCCGCCTGGGACGCCCTGGAACATCGAGGCCACGGAGCGTTGGGGCTCCGGCGTGCGCAACGGCGTCGTCACCGAGCTGGCCGTCGTGCCCAAGCCGTTGCAGAAGCCGCACCCACCGATCTTCCAGCCCTTCGCCAGCTCTGAACGGACCATCCGGTTCTGCGCCGAGGAGGGCATCACGCCGATCCTCCCGCCGCTCCACCCGCTGCTCGAACGGCGGCTGATCGAGCTGTACGCCGAGGTGTCCGGCAAGGCGCCGGGCGAGGGTGTCGGCGTGTTGCGCGACCTCATCGTCGCCGACACCGACAGCGAGGCGCTGCAGATCTGGATGGACGGCCCGGTGTTCTGCGGCGCAAGCTGGTTCCGACCCTTCGGGTTCGACAAAGGCATGCTGCACCCCGACACGGGCGCCGAGTTCGACGGTGACCGCTTCGCAGAGGGCCTCGCGTTCGTCGGCACCGTCGACACGGTCACCCGCCAGCTCGAGACGCTGCGGGGGCGGATACCCGTCGAGTGGGTTTTCGCCTGGAACTACAACGGGCTCGTCGACGACGGCCGCATCCGCCACAGCATGGAAGCCTGGCGCTCCACGATCGTGCCGAGGGTCGCCGCTTGGGACTAGCCAGCGTCGTCCACGAATCAGTCGTCCGCGACAGCGCCACTAGTCTGTCTTGAGTGCAGGGGGCTGACCCCTGCGGCGCTGAGGAGCACACCGTGACCGCCACTGCTGAGCCATC
>JAGUVP010000277.1 GCA_020062805.1 Candidatus Bipolaricaulis sp. | reverse complement strand
TGGCCCACGCGTACTCCGGGACGTTCTGGCCGATCGGGCACTTCTCCACACACGGGGCGGCGATGCAGTCGAAGGAGTCCAGGGGCCGCTCGGTCTTGGGGAGACCGTGGGGGAAGAACTCCTTCCGGTAGCGGGGGGCGCGAACCGCGTCTGCTGACGCCTGGGCCAGGTTGACTCTGGGGTCGTGGGCCAGCTCGTCCAGGGACCGAGCGCCCCGGGCTTCCATCTCCTTCTCGATCTTGGCAAGCCAGTCCCGTAGCCGGCCGTACCCCCCGGGCTTGAGGAGGTCCGAGGCCGCAGTCACCGTCCTCGCCCCGCAGGCGAGGATCGTCGGGACGTTGATCGCGTCTGCTCCTCCGGAGTAAGACACGGCGAGTCCGCCGTCGAACTCCTCTTCCAGACGCTGGAATAGGGACATCGTGACCGGGTACAGGGGCCGGCCCGACATGTACACCTCGTCCCCGGCGAGGGAGCGCTTGTGGTTCGCCATGGCCAGGGTGTTGGAAAGCTTGACCCCGAACGCAAGGCCCTTGTTGGCTGCGACCGCCCGGAGCTCGCAGATGAGGGCGACGGCCCGGTCGTACTGCAGGTCGTGGTCGAACACCCGGTCCGGGATCTCGATCTCCCGGAACCCGAGCCGGTCGTGGAGGATCCCGAGGACCTCGTCCTTGCCGAGAAGCGTCGGGTTGAGCTTGATGTACGTGTGGAGGCCGCGCTCGGCGAGGAGGTACCTCCCGATCTTCTCGATCTCATCGGGCGGGCAGCCGTGCATCGTGGACAGGGTCACGCTGTCCGTGATCCGGGTTGGGATCTCGACCTCGGCAAGCTGGGGGAACCGCGCCCGCAGGGTCTCCCGGATCCGGGCGATCTCCGCGGATGCGTCCCGCAGCCGGTCCATGAACGCGGTCATGTGCGGGCTCCGGATCCCCTCGAGGTTGTAGCCGACGCTCATGTTGAACACCGTCCCCACCGGGCCGAGGAACCCGAGAACCCGGTGCAGGATGTGGACGAGCACCCACGCCTTCACGTACTCGCCCCCGGACGCGTCGAGCTTGAGCTCCTGCGACCACTCCACGTTGTACCCCTCGTCCTCCATGTCGATGCACGGCCGGGGGATTTCAAGCTCGTCCATGATCTGGACGGTCTTCAGCTCGATGAACCGCCCCCCGCAGAGCCAGGCGGCGACGATGTTCTGGGCAAGCTGGGTGTGGGGCCCGGCAGCCGGCCCGATCGGGGTGAGGAGCGGATGTCCGAAGGCTTCCGATCGGTACGGAACGTCGGGGCCGGGGACCCAGAACGCCTCCCGGGGGATCCCGTAGATCGCCCCGTCGCAGTCCAGTTCGCGCAGGGCCCAGCCGAGAAGCATCTCGAGCGAGAGCGGGCGCATGCTAGATCCTCCCCCACAACTTCCGCGCCGCCTCGCCCGCCGCGGCAAGAGCGGCTTCTTCGTCGAACCCCGTCACGACGCCGTCCTGGAGCTTGGGGACCCCGGCGACGAGCACGGTTCGCGGCCGGATCCCCTCCGAGATCGCGCCAAACAAGAGGTGGCCGAGGAGGCTTCCCGCGTCGAGGGGGGTCGGCGGGACGTAATCCCACACCACCAGGTCTGCTGTGTACCCTGGAGCGACCTTCCCCATCGGGGCTCCGAACGCCCGCTCCGCGAGGGCGTAGTTCTCCTGGAGGAGGGCGAGGAGCTGGGGGTCGGGGAGCGTCGTCGGGTCGTTCGAGGCGTGGTGGGCGAGGAGCCGCGCGGTAAGGGCCTCGGTGAGGATGTCCGACCCGAATCCGTCCGTCCCCAGGGCGACCCGAATCCCCTTGGCCAGCATCGCTGGGACCGGGGCGACGCCCACGGCGTTGTTCATGTTCGAGCGGGGGTTGTGGACGACCGTTCCCCCGCGTTTGGAGAGGAGATCAAGCTCCACGCCTGAGACCTGGATTCCGTGAATGAGGAGCGACCCCTCACGCAGGATCCTGAACCGGTCCAACCGCTCCGCGGTGCGGACGCCGTGCTTCCCCAGGGCGTCCACCGGGTCCTCCTTCCCCTCGGCGAGGTGGACGTGGTACCCCAGACCGAGGTCCTCCGCCGCAACGCGCGCCTTCGCCAGCGCGTCGTCGGACAGGGTGAACGAGGCGTGGAGCCCCATGTGGGAGGCGAAGAACCCGGGAACCCGTTCCTCGCGGGCAAACCGGACGTTCTCCTGGATCCCGGCGTTCCGCTCCGCCGCTCCCCCGCGGTCCGTTACCTCGTAGCACAGATCGGCCCGCAACCCCACCTCTGTCAGGGCCCACTTGAGCTGGGTCAACGACCCCTCGATCGCGGCGGGAGAGGCGTGGTGGTCGAACAGGGCCGTAACTCCGGACCGGAGGTGGCCGAGGGCCCCCACGACCCCCGAGCGGTGCACGGCGTCCAGATCAAGCGCCCGATCCAGCTTCCACCACAGCTGCTCCAGGATCTCGCCAAACGAGGTGGGGTCGAAGCGTTTCAGGGGGATTCCCCGAGCGAGGGCAGAGTAGAGGTGGGCGTGGGCGTTGACCAGCCCCGGCGTCACCAACCGCCCAT
>JAGUVP010000304.1 GCA_020062805.1 Candidatus Bipolaricaulis sp. | reverse complement strand
GCGGGCGATGGAGGGCGGTCTTCGACGAACCTACCAGGCCTGCAAGGCCCAGATCGTAACGAAGCTCGCTGGACGCTTCTCCTCTCTGTCAGCCGAACCCGAACTTGCCAACCCCGGCGATCTCCGGGTACGCTCCGCCGCCCCAACTGAGGCGCCCTGAGGCACCCTGAGGCGCCCCCGTCGGAACGCGGGTGTTGCGCATTGTAGGAAGGCCTTATATAACTGGCGCACGCGTGCCGGAGGCACCGGGTGACCCTCAGCAGGGTGGGCCAACCGAGGAGGTGTGGGAGATATGAGTGAGATTGCCGATCGGGTAAGGGAGATCATCGCCGAGCAGCTGATGGTGGATCTCGACGAGATCACCGACGAGGCATCGTTTGTCAACGACCTCGGCGCGGACTCCCTGGATACGGTCGAACTGATCATGGAGTTCGAAGACGAGTTCGGCATTGAGATCCCGGATGAGTCTGCAGAGAGGATCGCCACCGTTGGCGAGGCGATCGCCTACGTCGAGAGCCGCGTTCACGAGAAGGAAGGAGCCAGTGGCGAGACGTAAGGGACTCCTCTTCGAAAGGGATCGATGAAATCGGTGTACATCGCGGAGTTGAGCCGGCACGTGGGGAGCGAGGTGCTCCTTCAAGGTTGGCTCTACAACAAGCGCTCCTCGGGGAAGGTGCGGTTCGTCCTTGTGCGCGACGGGACGGGGCTTGTCCAGGGGGTTGTGACCTCTGACGCAGACCCCACCGTGTTCGCACTCGCTGATTCCCTGCCTCAAGAGGCCTCGCTCCGAATGCGGGGAACCGTGCGCGCCGAACCACGCGCGCCGGGAGGGGTTGAGGTCTCCGTCACCCACATCGAACCGGTCCACGTCCCGGCAACCCCATTCCCGATCGGACTCAAGGAACACGGGACGGGGTTCCTGATGGACCATCGCCACCTCTGGATCCGCATGCGCCGCCAAGCCCCCATCCTCCGCATCCGCGACGGGGTGCTGTGGGCGATCCGCTCCTTCTTCCGCGAGCGCGGGTTCGTCGCCACCGAGTCGCCGGTCCTCGTCGGCACATCGGTCGAGGGGACGACCACTCTCTTCCCCCTCGACTACTTTGGCGCGCCCGCCTATCTCTCCCAATCAGGGCAGCTCTACCTCGAAGCAACGTGCGCTGCGCTGGGGAAGGTGTACTGGATCGGCCCCGTGTTCCGGGCCGAGAAGTCGAAGACCCGTCGGCACCTCATCGAGTTCTGGATGGCTGAAGCGGAGCAGGCGTTTCTCGATCACGACGGGAACCTCGCCCTCCAGGAAGCGCTGGTGCGGCATGTGGTCGAGGTCACAGCAGCGGAACACTCCCGTGACCTCGCGGAACTGGAGCGCGACCCGGCGGTCTTGCTCCGCGCAGTGGCCGAACCGTTCTCCCGGGTCACGTACCACGAGGCTGTCTCTCTGGTCCAGGCCGCCGGTGTGGAGATGGAGGCGGGGGATGACTTCGGAGCCCCGGCAGAGGACGCCTTGTCTCAACACTTCGGACGCCCTGTGTTCGTGGAACGGTTCCCGGCGGCGATCAAGCCGTTCTACATGAAGCGCGATCCCGAACAGCCTGATCTCGCCCTGTGCGCAGACCTCATCGCCCCCGAGGGGTACGGAGAGATCATTGGTGGCTCCCAGCGCGTGGACGCCGAAGAGGAGCTTCTCCGCCAGCTCGACGAAGCCGGGTTGTCCGGGGAGCCTTACAGATGGTACCTCGACCTCCGGCGATGGGGGGCTGTTCCACACTCCGGGTTCGGCCTCGGCGTGGAGCGGACGATCCAGTGGATCGCCGGAATACCCCACATCCGCGAGACGATCCCGTTTCCGAGAACCCTCGATCGCCTATACCCTTGAGGGTGGGGGTGGTTCGGGTTACACTGTCCGAACGGTTTCCCCTGTGTTGGCGCGGCGGTTGACACCGAGGCAGCGTCGAGTTGCTTTGTGCGGAATCCGCGCGCGTTACTGCACCACGTTCGGCAGAGATGGTGTGGTGCCACCTCCTCGAATCGGCCGTACAATTGAGCGTGGGCGGCTGCACTAGACAGCCGCCCACCTCTCCCCTGACGACGAGCGTCAGCCTTTCTTCACCGTAAGCTGGCCGCGCTGATCGATTACCTTCAAGCGCTTGGCCACGAGGGTCTTCAGGTTCTTTCCCGGCTTGAACGCCGGAACCACCTTCGCCGGCACCATGATCCGCCGTTGCGTCTGCGGATTGATGCGCTGAGACTGCTTCCGGGTTCGCACCTCGAACTTCCCAAACCCCGTCAGCAGGACCTCCTCGTTCCCCGCGATGCTCTCCGTGATGATGTCAATCGTGGCATCGAGCGACTTCCGAGCATCCTTTTTCGTAAGCCCAGTCCGCTGAGCAATCCGGTCTACCAGTTCTCCCTTGTTCATCGTAACACCCCCTCCCTGGTCAAAGATGCGCTAGTATAGAGCGCTTTCCCTTTGCTGTCAAGTGCGAACGTACTTCCCATGCCCTCTTTCGAGGAAAAACGGTTGACGAGGCGGGACAAGATGGATAGAGTTCGCGGTGATACGAGATCTTTCCTGAAGGAGGAATCCTGGTGGCCGGTGAGGTGCGCGAGTACGAGATGGTGTACATCCTTCGCCCAGACCTTGATGAAGAGGGGCGGCAGGCGAAGATCGCCAAGGTTCAGCAGATCATTGAATCCGAGACGGGCGGCATTCAAACGACAGATGAGTGGGGGACGCGTCTCTTGGCCTACGAGATCAACCACTTTCGAGAGGGATACTACGTCCTCGTTACGTTCACCCTCCCACCCGACCGGGTGCGCAAGGTGGAGGAGCGGTTGTCCATGGACGATGCCCTGCTTCGCTACCAGACTGTACGGGTGAGCGACAACCGGGTGCGGGTGAGCGACAACTAGGATGAGCGACCTCAACCGGGTCATCCTTACCGGGCGCCTTACCGCAGACCCCGACCTCAAGTACACTCAAAGCGGCCGGGCGATGCTGCGGTTTGATGTCGCGATCAACCGCCGGTGGGTCAACCCGGAGACCAGCCAGACTGAAGAAGAGGTGACGTTTCTCCCGATTGTGGTGTGGGGGAAACAAGCTGAGAATTGCGCAGCCTATCTGCGCAAAGGTAGACAGGTGGCGGTGGATGGGCGAATCCGAGTCAGGTCGTTCACAACCCAGAACGGAGATCGGCGGCGCACCACGGAAATAGCGGCCCAGTCCGTTCACTTCCTCGGCGGCCGCCCGGCGACCGCGGAGGGCGCCGCGGAACCGCAGCCGACGGGGGAAGGAAGCGACAGCCATCCCGATGCCCCACCCGATGCCCCACCGGAAGAGGAGGTTCCATTTTGATGATGCAACGCCAGCGACGGGTGTGCCGCGTGTGCGACCAGGGACTGAAGCTTCGCTATACAGACCCTGAAACGCTTCGCCAGTTCGTGAACCGCCGGGGGAAGATCCTGTCTCGGCGCGTGTCACGGCTCTGCGCTAAACACCAGAATTGGATGGCAACAGAGATCGATCGCGCCCGCAAAATCGCCCTGCTCCCGTACGAAGGCTAGCTCCAACCCCTCGTTCCATGCCCCGAACGGTCGCCTTCCTGTTCGACAGCGGAGGCCCGGACTTGGTTGGACGGGCGAGGACTGCGGCTGCCCAATCTCTTCTCCGTCGACTGGCCGATCACCCCGCAGTGGACGAAACGGTGATCGCCACTCCCAACCCGGGCCACTGGGAGAAAGAGCCTGTTGCGGTCGCACCCGATCCACCCGGTCCGTGGAGGTTCGGGGCTCGGTTCACCGAACTCGTCCGGAAGTTCAAGCCGGATCGACTCATCTACTTTTCTGCCGGAAGCGGCTTTCTCCTTCCCGAGCCCCTGCTCGACCGTCTGATCACCGCAGAGCCAACGTCCTCTCCCTACGCGGTGCTCAACAACTTCTACTCCACCGATTTCGGGCTTCTCGCTCCTCCCGCTGCCGTGGGAGACCTGACGCGGGACAACCCGATCGGGGCCCGGCTGTGGCAGGCTGGGTACACCTGTTACGAGCTACCACGATCGGCCGGAACTCTGTTCGACATCGACACCCCGGGGGAGCTTTCGCTGCTCGCCCTCGACACCACGTTGCCCCCTCGTCTCCGCGAGGTTCTCGCGACAGTCCCCACCGCGCGCGCCCAAGGCTTGCTCGACGTTCTCGTCGACGCAGACAAGGAACTGGTTCTCCTGGGGCGGGTCGGGGGACACTTGGCGCGGTTCGTCGAACGCGAGACTGCATGTCGCGCGCGGATCCTGTCCGAGGAGCGGGGGATGGAGTCAAGCGGCCGCGCTGAGCGAGGCGCAGTGAGATCGCTTATCGGAGCCCTGCACCACGGACGAACCGTGCCCGAACTCGTAGAGCTTCTCAGCCAGTTTGGCGACGCTGTCGTGTGGGATACCCGCGTCCTGATGGCTCATCTCGGGTTCTGGCCCCCGCCAGCGGAGCGGTTCGCCTCCGACCTTCTCGATCCGCTGCAGGTCACAAACCCCACCCTGAGGGAGCTCACCGCCGCCTGCGCAGATGCTTCGGTCCCGTTCCTGCTGGGTGGACACGCCCTCGTGTCCGGCGGAATGTACCTCGCGGTCGAGCTGGCGTGGGTGAACACCGATCGTGCCGCCCGGTTTCGGCCGTTACCGTTTCCCGACTAGGAGCATGTCATGACCGAGAGCGCAGTGTGGACCATGGGACTGGCTGAAGTCGACCGGGCGCTCGCCGCCCTCGTGCACGTAGAGGAACAGCGCCAGGCGGACAAGATCATCCTTATTCCTTCCGAGTCGCTGACGCCAAGTGCGGTGCGCGAGGCCATGGCGTCCGCGTTTACCTCCATCTACGCCGAAGGATACCCCCGCGAGGAGATGCTCCGCCTTCCCGAAGACCGCTTGCATGATACCGCTGAACAGCTCGCGTACTTCCGGCGTTACAGCGACCGCCGGTTCTACAAGGGTGTCGAGGTCGCCGACCTCGTGGAGGCGCTGGCGTGCCGGCGCGCTGCCGAGTGCTTGGCCACCCCCGAGGTCGGTGCCGACGGCATCTACGTGAACGTCCAGGCGCTGTCTGGGGCAGCGGCGAACATGGCGATCTACGAGGCCCTCCTTCAGCCAGGGGACACGCTGATGGCGATGGATCTCTCCCAGGGAGGCCACCTCTCCCACGGGTCCCCGTTCCACCAATCTGGGCGGCGGTACAAGGTTGTGCGCTACGGCGTCGATCCGCGGACCGAGCGCCTCGACTACGACCAGATCTCCGACCTCGCCCAGGAGCACCGTCCCAAAGTGATCGTTGCCGGGTACACCTCCTACCCGTGGGCCCCGGATTGGGGACGGTGGAGGGAGATCGCGTCGGGATGCGGGGCCCTCCTCATGGCGGACATCGCCCACACCGCGGGAATGGCGATCGCCGGCGCCTACCCCAGCCCGGTGGGGTACGCCGATGTGGTCATGTTCACCACGCACAAGACCCTGTGTGGTCCGCGGGGGGCTGTCCTCCTCTCGTTCGACCCCGAGATCGCCTCCCGGATCGACGCCGCAGTGTTCCCCGGAGCCCAAGGCGGTCCGCACGTGAACAAGTGGGCCGGGATCGCGTGCGCCCTCGCGCTGGCACAAACCGAGGCATTCCGCGATCTCCAGCACAAGACGGTCGCCAACGCCCGGTTCCTCGCCACGGCGCTCGCCGCGCGCGGGCTGAAGCTCTCCTACGGAGGCACGGATACCCACCTCCTCGTCCTCGACCTGCGTGCCATCCCCACGGCCAACGGCCAACCGTTGATGGGCGAGATCGCAGCCCGAATCCTCGACCTTGTGGGTTTGGTGGCAAACAAGAACACGATCCCCGGCGATCTGTCGGCAGCCGACGCCCGCGGCATCCGCTACGGAACCCCGTGGGCCACCCAACGCGGGATGGGGGAACCAGAGATGGAGGAGATCGCCGACATCACGCGCCTGGTCTTGACCTCGATCCAACCCTTCACCTACCCGGGCGTCACCGGTGCCCTCCCCCGCGGCAAGCTCCCCTCGCCCGTGCTCACCGAGGCCCAGGAGCATGTCCGGGACCTCGCCGCCCGGTTCGGTGGGTCGCGCGAATCGCCTGAACCGCAACGGTC
>JAGUVP010000322.1 GCA_020062805.1 Candidatus Bipolaricaulis sp. | reverse complement strand
TGTTCAGCGGGCGGTACCCGCGGCCGCTGTTCGACTACAACGTGGGCGTCCTGCGCTGGACATGGCGCGTCGGGTTCTACGCGTACCAGGCCCTCGGTACCGACCGGTACCCGCCGTTCACCCTGCAGGCGGGGGGGTACCCCGCGGATCTCGACGTCGCCTATCCGGAGCGCCTCTCCCGCGGCCTGGTGCTCGTGAAGTGGTGGCTGTTGGCGATTCCCCACTACGCAGTGGTGAGCCTGCTCCAGGGCGGCGGGGGGCAGCATGGGGGAGGGGGTCTCGTGCCGCTGCTCGCGTTTTTCGCGGGGGTGGCGCTCCTGTTCCGAGGCCGGTACCCACGGGGGATCTTCGCGTTCGTGATGGACATGAACCGCTGGGCGTACCGGGTCGCGATCTACGCCGCCCTGATGACGGATCGCTATCCCCCGTTCCGGCTGGGGGAGTAGGGCACGGGAGGCAGACGTGACAGACGAGAAGAAGAGAACCGAGGAGTTCCGGGTGAGTGGGGAGGAGGTCCTGGCGAAGGTGAAGGAGCTTGTCCACGAGGGGAACGTGCGGCGGATCGCGATCCGCAATGAAAAGGGGGAGACGGTGGTCGAGTTCCCCCTCACCGTGGGTGTGGTCGGGGCACTGCTCCTGCCCATGTGGGCGGCGATCGGTGCCGTGGCGGCCCTTCTCACCCGCTGCACCATCGTCGTGGAACGGGTGGGCGACGGAAGATGAGCACGCGCACGGTGGCGATCATCGGGGCGGGGATGGGCGGGCTCGCCGCCGGGGTCTACGGCCAGCTTGCGGGCCTGGAGACGACGATCTTCGAGATGCACGACAAGCCCGGCGGCCTGTGCACCGCGTGGCCGCGCAAGGGGTACACGTTCGACGGCTGCATCCACCACCTCGCCGGCTGCCGTCCGGAAACCCCTACCTACCGTCTGTGGGAGGAGTTGGGGGCGATGCCCCGCGACCTCCTCTTCCCCTCTGAGCTCACCCAGGTGGAGACATCGGACAGGAAGGTCCTCACCGTGCACACGGATCTCGATCGGCTGGAGGCGCACCTCCTCGACCTCTCCCCACGCGACGGCCGCCTGATCCGCCGCTACATCCGCGCCCTTCGCGCGTTCACCCGGTTCGACCTGTTCGACGCGATGACCGGGTCTTGGAGCGACTGGGCCCGTCTCCTCCTCCGCGCGCCGACCGCGATGCGGTGGGGTCGGCTGACGATGCGCACGTTCGCCGAACGGTTTCGCGACCCGTTGCTGCGCCAGGCGATGGCCACGATCCAGTACGACTGGCCGGACACGCCGGTCTTCCTGCACCTGAACATCCTCGCCGGAAGCGCTGTCCGTCGGTACGGGTTCCCCGTGGGCGGATCGCTTCGCTTCGCCCAGGCGATCGCGGACCGGTACCTCTCCCTCGGCGGCGAGATCCGCTATAGAACAAAGGTCGAGACCATCGTGGTCGAGAAGGGGCGCGCGATCGGGGTCCGCCTGGCCGACGGAACCGAACACCGGGCGGACGCGGTGATCTCCAACGCCACTCCGTATGCCACCCTCCACCGCCTCCTCGGCGGGAGTTACCTCGATGACAAGCTGCGGGCGTCGTTCGCCCGGCCCCAGGATGAGATGGTGATGGGCATCCACGTCTCGCTCGGCCTGGCGCGGGATCTCGCCTCGGAACCGCACGCGATGGTCCTCTGGCTCCCCGAGCCGATTCAGCTCGCGGAGCGGGTTCGCGATCGGCTGGATCTGGAGTTGTTCGGGTTCGATCCGTCGCTCTCCCCGCCGGGGAAGGGCGTCCTGAAGGTGCTCCTCGACACGACGTGGAGCTACTGGGCGGAGCTGGGACGCGACCGCGAGCGGTACCGTGCGGAGAAGGAACGCCTGGTGGAAACGATCCTTCGGCTCCTGGAACCTCGGTTTCCCGGGATCACGGGCCAGGTCGAGGTGTGGGACGTCGCCACTCCGCTCACCACGGAGCGGTACACGGCTGTGGGCCCGGGGTTCGCGTCGTCGCCCCAGTGGGGGGCGATGATGTTCGCTCGGCCGATGACCGTGCCTGGGGTGCAGGGCCTCCAGATCGTGGGGCAGTCCGCCGGCGGGGCGGGGATCCCCGGCTGCGCAGTGATGG
>JAGUVP010000109.1 GCA_020062805.1 Candidatus Bipolaricaulis sp. | reverse complement strand
GCACAACACCGCGGAGATCCTGTTCCTCCGGCTGCCGGGCGTCCGGCTAGCTCGGCGGCGCGACCCCAACGGTCTCCTCGGCCTGTATCCCGAGGCCGCTGAGGGTTGACGAGTTTCTGGCAGAGCGCTACAACCGGGGTACGAAGCGAAGGTGGCGGAACTGGCAGACGCGCTGGCCTTAGGAGCCAGTGCCGCAAGGCGTGCGGGTTCGAGTCCCGCCCTTCGCACCACCTAGCCACAACTGCGTTTGCCCGTATAATCAGAAGGTACAAGCGGGAATAGCTCAGTTGGTAGAGCGCCACCTTGCCAAGGTGGAGGTCGCGGGATCGAATCCCGTTTCCCGCTCCAAGCAGTGCCGAGGTGGCGAAACTGGCATACGCAGGGGACTTAAAATCCCCAGAGCGAAAGCTCGTGCGGGTTCAAATCCCGCCCTCGGCACAAGCGGGGTGGAGCAATTAGGCAGCTCGCCGGGCTCATAACCCGGAGGTTGCTGGTTCAAGTCCAGCCCCCGCAACCAGACAGTTGCAGGTCAGGAAGTCGCAGGTCCCAAGGGGACTTGGGGCTTTTCGACTTGTGACCAGGTTGTCGGCGGTGTAGCTCAACCGGCAAGAGCGCGCGGCCCATAACCGCGAGGTTCAGGGTTCGACTCCCTGCGCCGCCAGTAGAACAGTCGGGAAATCCACAAGTCGCATGTCAGGTTTTGTCCGACTTGAGCCCTGCGACTTCGGACTGTGTTCTCGGGGATGTAGCTCAGTTGGGAGAGCGCCGCGTTCGCAACGCGGAGGCCAGCGGTTCAAATCCGCTCATCTCCACCAGCCCTACGGGGTTCGGACTCTCTCTTTCAAGGCGCGCACCAGCGCATCGAGATCCTCATCCGTGGTGTACCCCTGGACCGAGACGCGGAGGAGCGAGTGGCCGTTCCAGGGGATCACCGGGACCTCGATGCGCCAGCGATCGAACAGGCGGCGTTGGAGAGCCCGTCCATCGCAGGGGGGCAGAGCGAACGCGCGCATCTGGAGGGGCCACGGATCAGGCCCCGAGATCAGCGGTTGTAGACCGATCTCCTTCTGTACTCGCTCGCTGAACCCGTCCAGGAACTCCCGGCACCGGGCGCGGACGACATTCCAGTCGTGCTCCTCCATGAACCGGATCGCCGCCGGCACGGCGAGGAACGCGGCGATGTCCCGCGTCCCCTGCCACTGGTGGTCGTCGAGGAACGGCGACGGACCCGGCCCCTTGCTCCCCTCACCTCCCCACGACACGACGAGGGGCTTCAGCAGCGGCTGCCGCTCCCTACGCGCGTGGAGAAACCCCGCCCCCTTGGGGGCGAGCATCCACTTGTGGCAGTTCCCGGCGTAGAAGTCCGCTCCGAGAGCTTCCAGGTCGAGGGGGATCTGACCGGGGGCGTGGGCGCCGTCCACTACGGTGAGGATTCCCTCCTCCCGCGCGCGACGGACGAGCTCCGCGACGGGGAAGTGAACCGCAGTGGGTGACGTGATGTGGGACAGGGACAGCACCCGCGTCTTCGGGGTCCGACACGCCCACACAGCCTCGATCACGTCCTCCGCGGATCCCACCGGAACTTCGACCGGGGCCCGCACGTACCGCGCCCCGCGCTCCGCGCACACGAGCCGCCACATCCTGTCCACCGCCCCGTACTCGTGGTTGGTGGACAGGACCTCGTCTCCTGGGGCCAAGGACAGAGACCGGGCGACGATGTTCATCGCCGTGGTCGCGTTGGGGACGAAGACGAGGTCGGACGGATCGGCAGAGACGAACGCTCCCAACGCGGTTCGGGCCTCGGCTAGCAGGGCGTCGAACCTGCGGTCGAGGAACTCCACCGGCTCCTCCTCAAGCTCGCGCTGCCAGCGCCCGTAGGTCTCGAACACGGGCTTGGGACAGGCCCCGAACGAGCCGTGGTTGAGGAACACGACGTCCTTCCGGAGGAGGAACAGGTCTCTCTGATCGTGCGGTGCGGGCATCGGTTCAGGCGCGGATCCCCAGCCGGCGCAGAACCTCGTCCGTGTGCTC
>JAGUVP010000253.1 GCA_020062805.1 Candidatus Bipolaricaulis sp. | reverse complement strand
GCGCTGTGCACCCCGCGGCGAAGCCCGGTCCGCGGGTGGCCCTCCTCGCTGAGTACGACGCCCTCCCCGAGCTCGGGCACGCCTGCGGGCACAACCTCATCGCCGTGATCGCGGTGGGCGCTGCCTTGGGCCTCGCTACGTTGAAGAAGGACCTTCCCGGAACGCTCGTCGTCCTCGGAACCCCCGCCGAAGAAGGCGGCGGCGGCAAACTGAAGCTGATCGAGGCAGGTTTGTTCCGGGATTTGGACGCGGCAATGATGGTCCACCCTGCAGATCAAACGCTCGTTGACCGTGGATCCCTCGCCATCACCGAGGTTGGGATCGAGTTCCACGGCGTATCTGCCCACGCCTCTTCCGAGCCGGACAAAGGGGTCAACGCCCTCGATGCAGTGATCCAAACGTTCATCGGTCTCAACGCCTTGCGGCAGCACATCCGCGACGGTGCACGTGTGCACGGGATCATCACCCACGGCGGTCTGAAGCCGAACATCGTGCCCGAGTACGCCGCGGCGCGGTTCTACGTCCGGGCGGCGGACAACGGTTACCGCGACGAGATTGTGGACAAACTTCGTCGCTGTGCCGAAGGAGCGGCGGTTGCCACGGGATCACGGCTCGAGTTCAAGCTCGTGGGGCACGCGTACAAGGCGATCCGACCGAACAAAGCCCTCGGTTGCCGGTTTGCCCACCACATCACAGCTCTCGGCTACCCGGTCGAAGAGCCGAAAGGGGGGCTTGGATCCACGGACATGGGGGACGTGTCGTGGGAGATACCGGCAATTCACCCCTACATCCGGATCGCGGCCGGCACTGTGCCCGGACACTCTCGGGCGTTCTGCGAAGCGGCGCGGTCCGAGCCCGCGCGGGGCGCAATGATCGCTGCGGCTAAGGCGCTCGCCGCAGTGTGTCTCGATCTGTGGACCGATCCCGCTCTCTCCCGCCGGGTTCAAGAGGAGTTCTCAGGTTGTTCGGTGCGCTGACGTACCTAACAGGCCAGCCGTAGTTCAGGGGACCGGATCAGGCCCGCCGGGATGCCACGGTCCGCAACGAGCGAGTCGACGCAGCGCGAGTCCCGCTCCGCGGAATACCCCGTGCTGGAGGATCGCGTGGCGCGCGTACTCCGAGCACGAGGGTACAAACCGACACCGGTGGGGAAGGAGAGGCGACAACAAGCGTTGGTAGAGGAAGATCGGCGCGGTGAGCGCGACACGCACCCGCCTCACCATAGGTGCGTGGTGGCTGAGATGACAATGCTTTGCTCCCACGCCGGGGCCTCCGCAAGCTTGGAGAATTCCATCTGGAGCGTGACCCCGATCCAGCCCTGGCTGATCTCAAGCTGGAATGAAGCGAACTGCGTACCCGCAGGGAGCTGTCCCGCTGGCTTGTCCTGAAAAAGCGCGTAGCGAGTAGAGAAATTGATGCTGTTGTTTATCTGGACGTCAAATGAAACCTCCAGCGTAAGGGTATAACGCTCGGGCAATGAGGAAGGACCGGCGATTCGGGTACGGAAGAGGAGCTGGGAGTTCGGTTCCGGGGCAATCGCCGCGTCCAGCGAAAGGGAGAAGAACAGCTCGCGCGGGACATCCTTCGGATCCATCAACCGGTAGGCGATTCCGGCTTGAGCGGTCCAACCACAGAACCGCTCCCGACCCGTTCGCGCTAACGTCTCCTCGATCTCCAGCACCATCAGGGGATCGAGCTTCCGCGAA
Source organism: Candidatus Bipolaricaulis sp. (assembly GCA_020062805.1). Lineage (GTDB taxonomy): Bacteria > Bipolaricaulota > Bipolaricaulia > Bipolaricaulales > Bipolaricaulaceae > Bipolaricaulis. The sequence continues at coordinate 8,065 of JAGUVP010000253.1, read as the reverse complement.
CGATCTGCTTCAACAAGCGCTACAACCTGGGCCACACGCTCGGCGAGGGAAGCGGCTTCTGCCGGCTGTCCGATTGCTTCAGCCACAGCCAAGATCTCATCGTCTGCGAGGGGTACAGAGAGCACGCCCTGTGCCAAGAAAAACGCCTCGAGCTGGAGGGCTCTGGCGAGTGGCGTCACGTTGTAGAAGCGGCCGTAACCCACCCCGGCTTGCGCTTCCAGGCCAGGCTGCGGGTTCGCCGTATCCCAGGTCGCCTCGAGCGCTCCATACGTGAACAGGGGTAGCGTGTGCGCCAGGTACTGCCGCAGCGCTCCGACCCCCTCGACCTTGGTCTGAGTGAAGCCCAGGTTGTACAGGCGCATCTCGCCTTTCCCAGCGAGGGTGAACCCCGCCGTCTCGCCATCGCGCTGTCGCCGGGCATCGAACGTAAGGGATCCTGCGCTCAGATCGATGCCTGGCGTAGACGGGTCATCCGTGTGCTGGTAGAAAAACGACACCTTGCCCTGCAGAAACTCCGTCGTCGGGGTGCGGTACTCGCACAGGCCGACCCCGTACCCGGTCACCGCGACCACCCACGCGGCCATCACCCCGCCCACCCGCCTGATCATCCGCATCGCCCTCGGCTCCATGGAAGGATCAGTATACCAGGTCTAGCGCTTGTTGCGTTCCCCATCGGGGAACCCCAGCGTGAGCAGCTGAGGACCATGCCGGGAGCGAACCCCGTGGAAGGCTTCCGGAAGCCTGCTCGAGGTGAACAAGTGCTCAGGTCGGAACGTCGCCGGGACGAGCCCCGCCACCCCTACCCCGAGAAGACGAACCCCGCTCGCGACGTGAAGGTCGCCCCGATCGAGGAGGGCCACAGCCTCGTCCGCGATAAGCAGGGGGTGGTCGGTCGGCTCGGGCAGCTTCACTTGTCGGGTGCGGGTCGTGAAGTTCGACCAGCGGATCTTGATGCGCACGGTCGAGCCCAGAAGGCTCTCCGAGACGAGCCGAGACGAGACCAGGGTCGCCAGCCGTCGCAGCTCGTGCACTACCTGTTCCTCTCGAAACAGGTCCTCGGGATAGGTCACCTCTTGGGAGATGGACTTCGCCTCTCGCGCGGAAACGACCGGGGAATCATCCAGCCCGCGTGCGAGCCCCCATAGGTGCACACCCAGCGCAGGCCCCAGCCACGAGTGGAGGAGGCTCGCGTCCACCTGTCGCAGGTCGCCCACCGTGTGCACGCCTCGCTCGGCGAGTCTGTTCGCGGTGCGCGGACCAACGCCCCACAGCCGACCCACGGACAGGGGGGAGAGAAACCCGTCTACATCCTCCTCGCGGACAATGTGTACCCCACCGGGCTTTGCGGCTTCGGAGGCAAGTTTGGCGAGAAGCTTGTTCCCAGCCAGACCTACAGAGCAAGGAAGATTCACCTCCGTCCGAATCCGACGCTGAACGTGTTGCGCCACTGCCTCGGTCGGGCCGTGCAAACGCTCTGTGCCTGTGAGATCTACGAACGCCTCGTCTAACGACAAGGGTTCGACAAGGGGGCTGTACGACGTGAGGATCACTCGCACCGCGCTCGCCAGCTCCTCGTACCGTCCGAACCGTGGCGGGAGGAACGCAGCATGCGGGCACAGAACGCGCGCCTTGGCGATCGGCATCGCGGAATGAAGGCCGAACGCCCGCGCCTCGTAGGAGGCGGTCGCGACCACTCCACGAGGTCCGAGCCCGCCGACAACCACGGGGTGGCCGCGGAGATCTGGCCGGTCGAGCTGCTCCACAGACGCGAAGAACGCGTCCATGTCCACATGCAGAATCCACCGCTTCATACCCCAATCGTAGCTCATCCCCGCGGATCGAGCAGGGTGCGGGGAGAAGGATCCCAACCGCGGCACGCACCGTCGTTGCTCGCATGGAAACCCGCTGCTAGAATCCCCTCGGTGGACGATGCGTTCTCCAAACAGTCTCTAGCGCGGGCAAACGAGGAGGCAATGGTGGAAATCCTCAAAGTCGCAGCCACGTCCAATCCTAACGCGGTCGCCGGAGCCATCGCCGGGGCGTTGGAGTCGGCCGGACTCGTCGAAGCGCACGCCATCGGCGCCGGCGCTGTCAATCAAGCCGTCAAGGCGATCGCCATCGCCCGTCGCCTCGTGGAGCGAGAGGGCGAGCCCGAGATCAAGGTCGTTCCCGGATTCGTGGACGTCGAAATCGGGGACGAGATCAGGACGGGGATGCGGTTCGTGATCCAGCGGTAATGCGGCTCGAAGCCCTGGTCCGGACCTCGGTAGGCGAAGCGCTTGCGGGGTGGGGCGTCCCCTCCGCGCTGGAGATCCCCGTGGAGCGTACGGCACGGCCGGAGCACGGCGACCTATCGACCCGGGTTGCATTCGTCCTCTCTCGCACACGGGGCGCTCCTCCACCGCAGATTGCGACTGAGCTCGCCTCGTGCCTCGCAGATCGATCGGCGTTCCACGCTGTTGAGGCCGCAGGCGGATTCGTCAACTTCACCCTCCGACCCTCTGCTGTGCACGCTGTCCTGCGTCAGATTCTCGCCGACGGCCCCCGCTACGGCCGAAGGGATGAAGGGCAGGGGAAGACCGTGCAGGTGGAGTTCGTGTCCTCGAACCCCACCGGCCCACTCACCATCGGTCACCTGCGCCAGGCCGCGCTCGGCGACGTCGCCGCCGCCCTGTACGCTCAGCTCGGTTGGCGCTGCGTTCGCGAGTATTACCTGAACGACGAAGGTCGCCAGATGGAGCTCCTCTCCCAATCCCTCTGGGCGAGGTACCGTCAGGCGCTGGGCCACGACGAACCCGTGCCCGAAGACGGGTACCACGGCGAGTACCTGGTCGCGATGGGCGAAGAGCTGGCCCAGGTATGGGGAAACCGCTGTCCGAGATGGGATGAAGCGGCACGCACTGCGTTTCGAGCGGAGGCTGTGGCGCGGATGATGACGATGATCCACGAGGACCTCGACGCGATCGGTGTGCGGTTCGACGTGTGGACCAAGGAGGGCGATCTCCACCGGCAGGGCCTCGTCCAGGCAACGTTGGCGCAGCTCCAGCAGTGCGGAGCGGTGTACGAGAATGACGGGGCCCAGTGGCTCTCGAGCACGCGCCATGGCTTGTCCCGGGACCCGGTGCTCATCCGCTCTGACGGGACCCCGACCTACACCATGGTGGACATCGCCTACCACCTGGAGAAGAAGAGGCGGGGGTTCGATCTCGTGGTGGACGTGCAGGGTGCCGACCACGTGGACGAACAGCGCCAGGTGCAGCTGGGGTTGAAGCTGCTCGGCCTTCCCGAGGGGTTCGTCCGGTACTGTCTCCACCAGTTCGTGACCCTCAAGGGCGAAGAGGGCATCCAGCGGATGTCCACCCGCGCTGGTCGGTTCTTGCGGCTGAAGGACCTCGTGGCGGAGGTCGGGCGCGACGTGGCCCGCTACTTCATGATGATGCGCAAGCCGGGAAGCCACCTCGTGTTCGACTACGATCTGGCGCGGGACACAAGCATGGAGAACCCGGTCTACTACGTGCAGTACGCCCATACCCGCATTGCGTCCGTGTTTCGGGAAGCAGAGCGAACGGGTGAAGCTCCCTCCGATCTCCTGTCCGTGGATCTTTCCTCTCTCGCGGACCGTCGAGAGCTCGACATGATCAAGGAGCTCGACCGGTTCCCGGACGTGGTGCAAGCGGCGGCCCACGAGTTCGCTCCGCACCTCCTCTGTGAGTACCTGGAGGGCTTGAGCGGGATGTTCCACCCGTACTACGCACACGTGCGGATCCTCGGCCAGGGTCCAGCCACCGCAGCCCGACTCGCCCTCTTCGCGGGGGTGCGGCTCGTGCTGAGCCGCGGCCTCGAAATCCTCGGCGTGTCCGCCCCCGAGGCGATGTAGGCTCCCAGCGCCCAACACCTCGGAGAGAGATGCCTGACGAGCCAACGGCATTCTGGGAAAGACTGAAGAGGGGGCTTGCCCGCACCCGCGAGAGCCTTCTCGGCCCGCTCCAGTCACCACGGGGACAGATCGGGACCGAGCTTCTTGAGCGACTGGAGGAGGTTCTCCTCGGAGCCGATGTCGGTCCCGAGGACACAGCCGCCGTGATCGGCGCAGTTCAGGCGAGCCTCGCCGCAGGCGACGCGAGCTGGGAAGCGATCCAGTCTGCGCTTGAGCGCGCGCTCGAAGACGTGCTCGCGCGAGCGGAACGGATGCTGGTCTTCACCGGACAGCGCCCCGCCGTGCTCATGTTCGTGGGCGTCAACGGATCGGGGAAGACGACCACCGTCGCCAAGGTCGCGCGCCTCCTGTCGCACGATGGAGTACGCCCACTCCTCGTGGCAGCCGACACGTTCCGCGCCGCAGCGATCGACCAGCTTGTGACCCTCGCGCACGAGGTTCGGGTCGAAGTGCTGGCCCACAGGCCAGGCGCCGACCCTGGGGCGGTCGTCCACGACGCGCTGGAGCACGCTCGCACCGCAGGTTATGATGCTGTCCTGATCGACACCGCCGGCCGGCTGCAAACAAAACGGCCGCTGATGGAAGAGCTGGGCAAGGTCCGCCGCGTGGCGGAGCGCCTTCTCGGGCGCCCACCGGATGAGCGAATCCTCGTTGTGGATGCCACCGTGGGCCAGAACGCGATCTCCCAGGCTGCCCTGTTCCACGAGGCTGTGGGACTGACCGGACTTGCGATCACAAAGTTGGATGGAACGGCGCGGGGTGGGGCCGTGGTCCCGATTACGCGATCTCTCTCGCTTCCCATCCTCTGGGTGGGAGTGGGAGAGGGCTTGGATGAACTCGAACCGTTCCGAACGAAGGAATTCGTTCGGGCGCTGATACGGGGGTAACGATGACGAAGTACGTGTACGCGTTTGGCGGCGACCTTACGGAAGGGTCAGCCGAGATGCGAGATCTTCTGGGCGGCAAGGGGGCCAACCTTGCCGACATGGCACGATTGGGAATCCCTGTGCCACCGGGGTTCACCATCACAACCGAGGTCTGCACCCACTACTATGCCCACGGCCGCCGGTATCCAGCGGAACTCGAGTCTCAGGTCAGAGAAGCCCTGGCGAAGGTCGAAGGACTCACCGGGCGGAGGTTCGGCGACTCGGAGGTTCCCCTCCTGGTGTCCATCCGCTCCGGCGCGCGCCGTTCGATGCCGGGGATGATGGAAACCGTGCTCAACGTAGGGCTTACCTCAGCGACCCTCCCCGGTCTTGTTGAGCAGACCGGAAACCCGAGGTTTGCCTACGATGCCTACCGCCGGCTGGTGATGATGTACTCGGATGTGGTGATGGAGAAGGCGGCTGGGATCGAACCGAAGGGGAAGGGGATCCGCAAGCTCCTCGATGAGCAGCTCGACGGGGTGAAGCGTAAGCGTGGCTACACCGCGGATACCGAGCTCACCGCGGACGAACTGAAATCGTTGGTCGGCGCGTTCAAGACGACCATCCATACAACGCTGGGCCAGCCGTTCCCCGACGATCCGTGGGATCAGCTGTGGGGGGCGATCGGGGCCGTGTTCGCCAGCTGGACCGGAAAGCGCTCCGTCGAGTACCGCCGCATCGAACGGATCCCGGATGCGTGGGGCACCGCGGTCAACGTCCAGGCGATGGTGTTCGGGAACATGGGGGAAGACTGCGCCACGGGCGTGGCGTTCACCCGCAACCCCTCCACTGGCGAGAACGCGTTCTACGGAGAGTACCTCGTCAACGCCCAAGGAGAGGACGTGGTCGCGGGGATTCGCACCCCTGCGCCGCTGAACGAGCACTCCCGGAACGACCAGAGCCGTCACCTCGCGACCATCGAGGAGCGGATGCCCTCGGCGTACCGCGAGTTGGTGGCCATTCGGGCGACGCTCGAACGCCGGTATCGCGACATGCAGGACATCGAGTTCACCATCGAAAGAGGGAAGCTGTACATGCTTCAGTGCCGCGCTGGGAAGCGCACCGGGGGCGCCGCGGCGCGCATGGCGATGGAGATGCTCGACGAGCAGCTGATCGACAGCCGTACAGCCATTCTGCGGGTGGCACCGCTGCAGCTCGTCGAGCTCCTCCTCCCGATGCTCGACCCGAAATCGGAGGCCAAGGCCAAGCCGATTGCCAAGGGCCTCCCCGCCGGGCCGGGTGGGGCGGTGGGACGGGCTGTGTTCACAGCTGAGGAGGCTGTGGACTGGGCCGCCCGCGGAGAGAAGGTGATCCTTGTACGGGAGGAGACCTCGCCCGAGGACGTGGACGGGATGCACAAGGCCCAGGCCGTCCTCACGTCCAAAGGGGGAATGACGTCGCATGCCGCGCTCGTCGCCCGCGGGTGGGGCAAGTGTTGCATCGTCGGATGCTCAGACATCGAGATTGCTCGGAACGGAAAGGCATTTCGTACCCATGAGGGCGACGTCATCAAGGAAGGCGACTGGATCAGTCTCAACGGGACGTCAGGCCGGGTCTACACCGGACAGATGCCCCTCGTCCCAGCTGCCCCGGAGGCCAACCCCTTCTACGTCCGGCTGATGAAGCTCGCCGACGGGTTCCGCAAGCTGAACGTACGCGCCAACGCCGATACCCCCAAGGACGCCGCCCAGGCCGTGAAGTTCGGCGCCGAGGGGATCGGCCTGTTCCGCACCGAGCACATGTTCTACGGCGAGGGGAGTGAGGAGCCACTGTTCCTCCTCCGGAAGATGATCATGAGCCAGGGGGAGGTGGAGCGCCGGAAGGCACTTGACGAACTCTTCCCGCACGTGAAAGCGGACGTGAAGGCCACCCTCGACGTAATGGACGGGCGTCCGGTCACGATTCGCCTTCTCGACCCGCCGCTGCACGAGTTCGTCCCGCACGACCGCGAGAAGCTGGCTCACCTCGCTGACGAACTGGGCGTGAAGCCGGGCGCGCTCCGCAAGCGGGTCGAGGCGCTGCGCGAGAACAACCCGATGCTTGGGCACCGCGGTGTACGCCTCGGGATCACGTACCCCGAGATCACGGAGATGCAGATCCGGGCCATTCTTGAGGCTGCCGCGGAGCTCCTCCGCTCGGGGAAGAAGGTCCAGCCCGAGGTGATGATCCCCATCACCTCTACTGCAACCGAACTCGCTCATCAAAAGGCGATCTTCGACCGGATCCGCGACGAGGTCCGATCCCGACTTGGGTTGAGCGAACTCCCGTGCCTGTTCGGAACGATGATCGAGATCCCCCGCGCCGCGCTGCGGGCGGGCGACATCGCGGCCGACGCCGAGTTCTTCAGTTTCGGAACGAATGATCTCACCCAAATGACGTTCGGGTTCAGTCGAGACGACATCGGAGGCTTCCTGCCGGACTACCTACGAGGAGGGATTCTGCCCGTCGATCCGTTCCAGACGATTGACCAGGATGGCGTCGGCGAGTTGATCGCTCTCGGTATCGCCCGCGGTCGCGCGACCCGGGCCGACCTGAAGGTGGGCATCTGCGGCGAACACGGTGGGGAGCCCGAGAGCGTGATGTTCTGTCACGGCGTGGGGATGGATTACGTCAGTTGCTCGCCGTTCCGAGTGCCGATTGCGCGGCTGGCCGCGGCTCACGCGGCGCTGCAGGAGGGGTGAGCGGGGCCGAGGCAACGGCGCCGACGGGAGCGATGCTCGATCACCTGCTGCGGCGGGTGGGCGCTTCGGCGCTCACCCTGGTGTTGGTCGCTTTTCTCGTGTTTCTCGCGATCCACATCGTCCCGGGTGATCCAGCCCGGGTTCTCGTGGGGACCGACGCTGCTCCCGAGGAGTACGAGGCCGCCCGCGAGCGGTTGGGTCTCGATATCCCTTGGCCGACCCGGTTCGCTCGCTGGCTGGGCGGCCTGGTCAGCGGCAACTGGGGGGACTCGTTCCGCTACAGTCGGCCGGCCCGTGATCTCGTGGCCCGCGGGCTCACGATCACGGTTCCGCTGGCTTCGTTGTCTCTGCTCATCTCGCTCCTCGTCGCCTTCCCCCTCGGCATGGCCGCGGCCAGCCGGCCAGGACGGTGGGTGGATCTCGGTACGGTCGGTCTCGCCCAGGTGGGCACTGCACTGCCCGAGTTCTGGCTGGCCATCCTGCTCGTGGGGTTGTTCGCGGTGCGTCTAGGGGTGCTCCCG
>JAGUVP010000016.1 GCA_020062805.1 Candidatus Bipolaricaulis sp. | reverse complement strand
GTCGAGGCGAGGACGTTCACGATGTCGTCGAACATCCTTCTCACCTTCGCGTAGCTCTCGCGGAGTTCCTCCTCCGACTTCTTCCGCGCAGAGATGTCGCTCAGCACCCCACGGATTCCCATCGGACGCCCGTTCTCGTAGAACGCCTTGCTCAAGCTGCGAACCCACACGACCTGCCCCACCTTGCCGATGACGCGATGCTCAAGGGGTTCCGGATGGCCGGCGAGGGCCCTCTGCAACGCTTCGGCGACCGTCGGTCGATCATCTGCGTGCACGAACTGGGCGAACGAGCGTCCCGTGATCTCCTCAGGAGCGTAACCGCCCAGTGCTTGGACTGCCGGGCTGATGTACGTTACGATTCCGTCCCCGTCTGCAGCGAAGATGATGTCGGTGACATCTTCCACTAACTCACGGTACCGTTCCTCGCCTACCCGGAGATGTTCGAGGAGCCGCGCATTTTCGATGGCCGCCGCGGCATGGGCGGCGAGCATCCCCAGGATCCCCAGATCCTCCTCTCTGTACGCGTCAGGCAGGTAGCTCTGTGTGGCCAGCATCCCAATCGCTTGCCCCCTCGTCGTCAGAGGCACGGCGAGAATCGACCGGACCCGCTCGCCACTCCCAAAATGAATCCCTGGCGTCCCCTCTGCCAGCATGTCCCGCACCACGACCGGCTTCCCCGCGATGATGACCTGCCACGTGAGGCCTTCCCCCCTCGGGATCCGGGCCGGGGGGTACCGACCCCCTCTGTCCCACAGGTACACGGCTTCCGCTTCGTCCTCTCCGGTGCGCAGCGAGATGACGAACGCCTCGGAAGGCATCAGCTCCGCCACGGCTTGATGGATGGTTGTGTAGACCTGCTCGGGATCTGCAGAAGCGCGGATGATCTCCTGACTCACCCGGTGAAGTACGGTGAGGCGCTGCACGAGCCGGGCACGTTCCTCCTCAGTCCGCCTTCGATCCGTGATGTCCTCACCGATCGAGAGGACCATCTTGAACCGACTATCCTCCGTCAGGACCGTGTTGCTCCAGCGGACCACCCGCTGCTCGCCAGCCTTCGTCTGAATCGCGTTCTCGTAGCGGTGCTCGATGTACCCTTCCGCGACGATCTGCTCCCAGATCCCGCGGATCTCCCTGCGCATCTCCTCGGGGATGAACACCTCGATCCACTCTTTGCCCAGGACCTCTTCGGCGGCGTAGCCGGTCAACTTCTCGGCGTATCGGTTGAAGATCAAGATCCGGGAGTTCTCGCCCAGCCCGATGATGATGTTCGGCGCCCCACGGATGATGGCCTCCGACCAGTTCTTCTCCGCAAGGAGATCCAGCTCCGCCTGTTTGCGGTTGGTGATGTCGGTTCCCAAGCCCCATATGACCGGCTTCCCCTTCCACATGCCGGGAGTGATCGTCAGATCCAGCGTCTTCTGCTTCCCGTTCACCCAGTAGTCGGTCTCAATCCGCCCTCCGCGCTCCCAGAGATCCCGGTGGGGCCGCATCACATCCGTGGCATCCGCGCCAGGGGGAATCGTGTCAACCACGTTTCTCCCCACGATCTCCGCTCGTGTGCGTTCGAGGAACGCACAAGCCGCGTCGTTGGCCTGGATGTAGGTACCCTCTCGGTCGATCACCAGGATCGGGTTGCCCGTCTGCTCGAACAGCGTCCGATAGCGCTCCTCGCTCTCCTGCAAGGTTGCCTGCGCTTTGACCAGTTCCGTGATGTCGGTGATGAACCCCTCGAGGGTGATCTCCCCGTCTTCGCTGGCAACGGCGGCCCCCCTTTCCCAGACCCACTTCTCTTCGCCCGTTGCAGTACGCACGCGGTAGGTCACGGTGAACGGTTCACCCCGGGCAACCGCTTTCCGTATCTGGTCCCGTCCCTGGTGGCGGTCGTCGGGATGGATGAGGTCAGCGTAGGTGACGTCGCGGTTCCCAACCAGGGCTTGCGGGTCGTAGCCCAGCAGATCCCGACACCCCACGCTCACGAACTCCATCGTCCACTGGCGATCGTTGCGACACCGGTACGCCATCCCCGGCAGGTTGGCCATGAGCTGCGCCAACCGCCGATCGCTTTCGTTCCGCTCCACCTCCAACTGGATGGTGGAGAGGGCGTACCCCAGGTCACCGGCGATCTCCTTGAACAGGTCAAGCTCTTCAGGGTCGCCCGTGAACGTGGACGGCACCCCGGCCACGAGGACGCCGTGCACGCGACCGGCGTGAGAGAGAGGCACGGCCACACCCGCAGAGGGCCCGTAATGGGTAGCCATCGGGCAAGCCGAACACGTCACCATCGCCTGCTCAACGATGGCCAGGCTGTCACCGGAAAGGGCCTGCTCCACACACAACGGAGGGCCGCTCTTCCTCCACATCGTGATCAAAGCTGCCATCTCGTCTGACGTCCCGGTTCCCGCCCAGCGTGTGGGCTGTCCCCGCTCATCCAGAAGCGCGATCCATACGGACACCACACCCCGCGCTTCGACGAGCAGATTGCACGCACGCTGGATCAGCGCGTCCGCGTCATGCTCGCGCATGATGAGCTGGTTCACGTTGCGGATCGCCCGCAAGACCGCGTTGAGGTGGAGGATCTTCTCCACATCGTATCTGGATGCGAGGGCCTGGCCGAGCCGAACGGAGAGGTCGTGCAGGAGAGAGCGCTCCTCGGGCAGGAAAGGGTCAGGTTCCGGCGGCGGATCAGGATAGGCAACCTCCAGGGTACCGACCTGGGTCTCATGCTGCAGAATTGGCGTTGCGATCCGCCAGCGGCTCTCCTCGAACCCCTCGGTCGCATAGAAGGAGCCCCCGTGCTCGATGCGGACCCCGATGCGATCTGGCCACCGCCAGCCGGAACGGATGGGGTCCAGAACAGCCTGCAGCAGCTCGGTGACCGAGAGGCCGTCGCGGCTGGTGAGCTCGCGCACCTGCCTCAGGCACTCCAGCTCCTTCACCCGTTCCTCAAGCGCGCGGGTGCGCTCCCGCAGCTCATCGGTCAACCGTTGTTTCTCCTCAAGGGTGAGCAGCCATCGGTCGAGGGTGGACTGATCGGTCTTCCCCGCCTGTAGCTCTTCGGGAGGGATGTAGTAGACGTTCGCGTAGATCCTCGTCCCCACAACCGCGATCGGGTGGGTGCGCAGCACATCGAGGAGGATGTCCGCGGGGAAGCGGCGGGCGTCATACTGGCAGAGCCCAATGCACGGCGAACCGGGGAAGAACTCGTTGAGGAGCGTCTCGTATTCGATGAGCCGCTCCGAACCCGGCAGGCCGCGCAGGGCCGACGTCATCTCTCCGGTGACGCGGAGGCCGGTGAACCCATCGTTCAACGCTTCCCGGGTCTCCTGGCGAAGAAGGGAGATCATCCCGTGAGGGTCGAAGACCCCTTCCCGCATGTACGCGTCGTCCCGGGTCAGGAAGAGGAGTTGCCTGCGCTTCTCCGCATCGCGGATGTTGATTCCCACGTCGCGCAGGTAGCCGCGGATCTGGCGAGCCGTGCGCGCGTCCACGATGTACACCACCCGCTCACCGGCTTCCAGCCCCCGGCGAAGGTAGTCAGAAAGGACCGTCCTGTGTTCGTCGTCGTCCCGGTAGATGACGCACAGGTGGTCGCCAGGGCGAAGATCCTCTATGCCCGAGAAGGGCCGGTCGGGATGCATCTCAGGCGTTCCTGTGCT
>JAGUVP010000077.1 GCA_020062805.1 Candidatus Bipolaricaulis sp. | reverse complement strand
GAGGTGAAGCTGGGCCGGCAACGGTCCCCGAAGTACCACACTGGTGACCAGATGCGGCCGTACGTGCGGGCCGCAAACATTGGCTGGATGGGTTGGCAACTCGACGATGTCAAGTCGATGAACTTCACCGATGTTGAGATGGATACCTACCGCCTTGAACCTGGAGACATCCTGCTTGGCGAAGCGTCGGGCAGTGCAGCCGAGGTGGGAAAGCCAGCCATCTGGAACGGTGAGATTCCCGACTGCGCCTTTCAGAACACGCTCATCCGGGTGAGGCCGAGATGTGTGGACTCCCGGTACCTCCTGCATTACTTCGCTTTCTGCGCCGGTGCGGGGCACTTCGCCAGGAAGTCGCGCGGCGTCGGGATCTTTCACCTAGGGCGTACAGCACTTGCGGAATGGGAGATTCCGCTTCCATTGATGGAAACGCAGCGGCGGATCGCCGCGCTACTGGATGCAGCCGATGCACTCCGAGCTAAGCGCCGTCAGGCCATTGCCAGGCTCGAAGTTCTCTCTCAAGCCATCTTTATCGACATGTTCGGGGACCCCGCAACAAACCCAAAGAGGTGGCTGCCAGGGACCGTGGCCCATGCGCTCGAGTTCTTGAAGTACGGACCGAGGTTCTACGAGGAACCCTATGCGGAAAAGGGTGTTCCGGTGGTCAGGATCACGGATCTCGATCGCGACGGTCGGCTCGACTTTTCGGCCATGCCGAGGTACGACGTCTCCGAAGAGGTCCGGCGCAAGCACCGACTCAAGCCTGGTGACATCATCTTCGCCAGATCGGGTGCGACCGTCGGAAAGACAGCGTTGATGCGGGAAGAAGACCCCGAGTGCATTGCAGGCGCATACTTCGTTCACATGCGGTTCAAAAGCGAGATCGATCCTGAATACGCATGTGCTGCGCTACGAATGCCTTCGATTCAACGAATAGTTGCGGCGAAGTCGCGACAGGCGGCTCAGCAGAACTTCAGCGGGCCGGGCATAAAGAAGCTCCCTCTGCCCGTTCCGCCGCTCGATTTGCAGCAGGAGTTTGCGGCCAGTATACGTGAAGTGGAGCGGCACAAGCGACGATTGTTGCAAAGTGAGGCTGGACTCGATGCCCTCTTCACCTCGCTTCAGCAGCGAGCGTTCCGAGGTGAGCTGTGAGCAGGTCGCAGTTCTCGTTCCTCGAAGCTGAGTTTTCGGCGGAGTTCGAGACGGCGTCGTGGGCGGAGCGGCATGCGCTGTCCGATCCGGGGCCTGCGATGATCTACGCCCGGAAGTGTCTCGAGTCGGGCGTGAAGTGGGTGTACCGGCACGATCGGGCTCTGCCGCAGCCGTACGAGGACAAGCTGAACGCCTACTTGAACGAGCCGGCGTTCAAGGCCCTTGCCGACGGTCGTGTCTTCAACGTGGCGAAGAAAGTTCAGCGGGCGGGCAATCGGGCGGTGCACGAGTCGAAGCCGCCAACGAAGCTGGAAGCGGTCGAGGTCGTCTCGGCGCTGTTCCAGTTCTGCTTCTGGCTCGCGTTCACCTACGGGCGGGCTGAGAAGCCGGACCCGAGCGCCAAGTTCGATCCCCACAAGCTGATGGACGTCGGCAAGGCCGAGCAGGCGTCGCTGAAGGAGCGCCAGGAGCTCGAAGAGCGACTCGAGCGTGAGGCCGAGGAGCATGCGTTCGCCCGCCAGCGGTTGGCCGAAGCGACGCAGACGGCCGCCGAGTTGGAGACGGAACTGATCGAGCTGCGCGGCCAGGTCGCCGCTGCCAAGAAGGCCGCCGAGGCGATCCCGGTCGAGGCGCACGACTGGTCCGAGGCCGACACTCGCCGGTACAAGATCGACGCGTTGCTGGCCGAGGCTGGATGGTCGAGCCTCACCGACGGCCGTGACATCGAGTACGAGGTGCACGGCATGCCCTCAGACTCGGGTGTCGGCCACGTCGACTACGTGCTGTGGGGCAGCGACGGGCTTCCGCTCGCTGTCGTGGAGGCCAAGAAGACGCTCGTCGATCCCCGGGTCGGCCAGCAGCAGGCCAAGCTCTACGCCGACTGCCTCGAGACCGAGACCGGCCAGCGGCCGATAGTGTTCTACAGCAACGGCTACGAGCACTGGCTCTGGGACGACACCCACTACCCGGCACGGCAAGTGCAGGGCTTTTACACCGCCGACGAGCTCGCTCTGCTCATCCAACGTCGAACCACAAGACAGCCCCTCGCCTCCCTCGACATCAAGGGCGAGATCGTCGAGAGGCACTACCAGCAACGAGCGATCCGCGCGATCGCCGAGCACTTCGAGACCGACAAGCAGCGCAAGGCGCTGGTTGTGATGGCCACCGGCGCTGGCAAGACGCGGACCGTCATCGCCCTCACGGACCTGCTGATGCGGGCCGGGTGGGTGAAGCGGGTGCTTTTCCTCGCCGACCGCACGGCCCTGGTGAACCAGGCAGTTAACGCCTTCAAGGCGCACCTGCCGGACTCGGCGCCGGTGAACCTGGTGACCGAGCCGAACGAGGACGGCCGGGTCTACGTGTCCACCTACCAGACCATGGTCGGCAAGATCGACGAGTACCGCAACGACGGCGCCCGCCGATTCGGGGTCGGGCACTTCGATCTCGTCGTGATCGACGAAGCCCACCGGTCGGTGTACCGAAAGTACCGGGGCATCTTCGACTACTTCGACTCGCTCCTCGTCGGGCTGACGGCCACCCCGAAAGACGAAGTCGACAAGAACACCTACGACCTATTCGACCTCGAGACCGGCGTGCCCACCGACGCGTACTCGCTCGACGAGGCCATCAAGGACGGCTTCCTAGTACCGCCCCGGGGCGTGTCCGTGCCGCTCAAGTTCGTG
>JAGUVP010000071.1 GCA_020062805.1 Candidatus Bipolaricaulis sp. | reverse complement strand
TGCACCTGCCCAGGCCCGCACGTTTGCCGTGGCGGGCCAGGTCAGAACCCTGAAGATCGTCGCGACCGGAGATGGGCCGATGTCGTTCCTGACCCTGGAAGACTCCACGGGGGAAGCCGAGGTTGTGGTGGGGTCGCGTCTCTATGAGACACGATCTGCGCTCTTGCAGGAGCGTTCGCTCATCGTCCTTCGGGTGAGGTGGTCAGAGCGGAACGGGACCCGTCGGCTGCAGGCCCTTGAGGTGGAATCCCTTGCCCGCAGCGGAGGGGGACCTTCGTCGTGTTGGATCGAGCTTCCCCTCGATCTGGCTACCCGCGACCACGTCGCACACCTCGGCGGGATTCTCGCTGATCACCCGGGCCCTGTGCTCGCCCGCCTCCGCGTTCGCGACGGCGACCGGGCGCTCATTGTGGAGGCGGGTCCTCGGTACACGGTGCAGCCCTGTTCTGAGCTGAAACACCGGCTCGTCCAGTTGGGTCCCGGGGTGCGGGTGGAGTGGGAATGAACGTTCCCCCGATCCTGAAACTGCTCCTCCCCGGGATGGGGGTGAAGCGCTGGTTCTTCCTCGCCCTGGCCTCCATTGCGTTGGTGGCGTTTGGGTCGCTTTGCCTGGTCGGCGACGCGGGGATGCGGGGGTTGTACGCCCTGGTGTTGCGCCACTTTCCGTTCCTGTGGCGGCCCGTGGTTGGAGCGATCGTGATCGGAGCCGGACTTCTCGGCACGGTGGTGGGAATGGCGTGCGCGGTCCGGGCGATCCTCCACGCGGTTTCCCCTCACCGCGGTGGAACTCTGGCCGAGGCCCTGTACCAGGGGCGGATCCTCCGCGCTGCCCCCCGTGTCGTGGCCATCGGTGGGGGAACCGGGCTCTCGACCCTGCTGCGCGGCATCAAGGCGTACACGGCGAACCTCACGGCGGTGGTGACGGTGATGGACACGGGAGGGAGTTCCGGACGGCTGCGGACCGAGCTCGATGTCCTTCCCCCTGGCGATGTTCGGAACTGCCTTCTTGCGCTGGCCGAGGACGAAGAGCGGATGGCGCGGTTCATGCAGCACCGGTTTCAGGCCGGGGAGGGCCTGATCGGCCACTCCTTGGGGAACATCCTCCTCGCGGGGATGGAACAGGCGGTGGGTGGCTTCGACCGGGCGGTGGAGGAGGCGAGTCACTTCCTCTCTGTGCGCGGGAAAGTCATCCCATCTACCCTCGACCGTAGCGATCTCGCCGCCGACCTCGCCGATGGCCGGGAGATCGTGGGCGAGGCCGCGATCGGCGCCGCACATGTTCCGATCCGTCGCCTCCGCCTCGCCCGGCCGGCGCGGGCCTATCCCGTGGCGTTGGACGCGATCGCGCACGCCGATTTGATCCTTGTGGGACCCGGGAGCCTGTACACGAGCATCATCTCCAACCTTCTCGTGGAAGGCATCGCTGACGCCATTGCCCAGGCACCGGGGGAGAAGATGGTCATCATGAACCTCATGACCGAGCCGGGGGAGACGGACGGTTTCACAGCCAGTGCCCACTTGGGTGCCCTCGCTGAGCACGTGAACCTACGGCGGTTCCAGGCTGTGGTGGTAAACAGCGAGCTCCCGCCACCGGGAATCCTCGCTCGATACAAGGACGAAGGAAGCGAGCCGGTGGAAGACGACCTGCGTGGGGCGAAGACGATGGGGCTGCGGGTGATCCGGGCCCCGCTGCTCCAGCTCGTGGAGATGGAGGGTAAGGCCACGGTGAAGCACGACCCACACATGCTGGCGCGGATCGTGGCGCGGGAGGCCCGAGCCCTCCGCCGGTCTTGGACCCGCTGGTTCAGCGGGTAGCGTTTGTCCTCGGGGACGGGCAGAAAAGAGACGGGGGCGGCAACGCCGCCCCCGTTGTTTCAGATGATGGGAGGTTTACGGAATGGTGAGGTTGATGCTAACCACCTTGGAGGTGGCTCCCGCCGTGCCCCGCACCCGGATTGGGTAGGTGCCTGCGGCAGCCGTAGCCCCCGATGTGATCTTGAGTGTGGCGGTCGCCGCCGGGGCCGGGTTGGGATCGAACGTTGCCGTCACACCGGTGGGTAGACCCTCGACCTCGAACTGCACAGGGTCAGCGAATCCACCCACGCGGTTCAGGGCGACCGTCACGTTCGCCGATTCGCCGCGCTTGACCTCAACCGCTGCCGGCTGGAAGGTGAAACTGAAGTCCGGAACGGCCTCGACGGTGAGGCGGATGGCCGCCGTCTTGTCCAGTCCGTCGCCCTTCCCGCGGACCGTGAGGTTGTAGGTACCGGCGGCAGCCGTGGCACCCGCGTTGATCGTGAGAGTGCTCGTTGCCGCTGTGGCCGAGGCCGGGTTGAACGTCCCCGTCACGCCAGCCGGTGCGCCCTCGAGCGTCAGCGCAATGGCCCCAGTGGCGGAAGCGTTGCGGGTGAGGTTGATCGTAACCGTCTGGCCCGCACCCTGTTTCACCGTCAGGGTCGCCGGGTTGGTCGCCATCGTGAAGTCGGGTTTGACCTGAACGGTGAGCTCGAGCGTCTGTTCCTTCTTTTTGTTGCCGCTCTGGGCCACGACCTTCAGGGTGTACTTCTGCGCGGCAACGGCCTCGCCCACCGTGAGGGTGAGCGTCGTCTCGGTCCCCGCCTTATCCGTCTTCACGGGGTCGAACTTCGCCGTAACCCCGGTCGGAGCGCCGGTAATGGAGAAACTGACTTCGCCTTCGAACTTGTCCCGGGTGAACGTGACCTTCAGAGGCTGAGAAGAACGCCCCTGAGGAACCGACGTGGTGAGGGTGGTGGTGGGCAGCTTGAAGTCCCCGCCGCACCCCACAAGCAGGAGCCCTGCTAGTATCACCGCACCCGCTCCCAACAGCTTTCTCGCATGTTTCGTGTTCATAACCCTCCTTCCCCTCCGATCGATGCCCGCGACCCACGTGAATCAAGCCCACCGGGATGGCGACTCCGTTGTGGAATCGGGGGAGCCCGTACGCGGTGCTCGCTCGGAGGGGTTCCTCCTCCTTTGTGTTGTTCGCTTCCCCCGCTGCTGTACGCCTCCCCGGTTACGCTCAACTCCGAGGCAAGCTTATGGCGTTGCGCACGGGGCGTCAAATCGTGTCAGTTCAGGTTGGGGAATAAGTTCCGGTCCCCATCTTCAGGGTTCCTGAAGAAAGACGGGGCGCTCCCCGCGCCCCATCCGCGATCCTGAGCTTCATGTCTGGGTCATCACATTCCGTACCGAACCTGCTAGCAGCAGCCGCACGGCTTCTTGGGCTGCTTCGGCTTCTCAACCTTCTTCTCCTTCATCAGCACGTGACCTCGCCTCCTTCATCGCCCCTCAGGGGAACGATGTAGGGCGAGTATAGTTCGGTTTGCCCACCGGTCAACGGCGGCTGTCGGGGCGTCGTTCCGCATCCCGGGGCTCTGCCGCGGCAGTCAAACTGCAGCCCAGCCGGCTATGCAGCCGTGAGTCGTTCGTGGAGGAACTGCGCGATCTCTCGCAGTGGCATCCGATCCTGAACCGTTGTATCTCGGTTGCGTACGGTGACCGTCCCGTCCTCCATCGTCTGCCCGTCCACCGTGATGCAATACGGGGTTCCCAGCTCGTCCTGGCGTCGGTAGCGGCGTCCAATCGAGCCCTTGTCGTCGTAGTCCACGTTCCAGCGCTTCTTCAGCTCCCGGTAGAGGCCGAGAGCGGCCTCTGGCATCCCCTCCTTGCGGATGAGGGGGAACACCGCCACCTTGACCGGGGCGAGACGGGGGTGCAGCTTCAGGACCACCCGGGGCTGGAGGACACCGCTCTCGTCGGGGATCGCGTCCTCGGAGTACGCCTCGCAGATGAACGCGAGCACGGATCGGTCTACCCCGGCCGAGGGTTCGACCACGTGGGGGATGAGGCGTTCCTTTGTTTCCTCGTCGAAATACGACAGGTCCTTTCCGCTTCCGGGGTGCCGAGGCTTCCCGTCCGGTCCGGTTTCCACCACGAGATCCTCGCCACGTCGGACGAGCTTCCCCTCCATGTGCGAGCGGAGATCGAAGCCGCCGCGGTGGGCGACCCCTTCCAGTTCGCCGAACTCGCCCTCGGGGAGGAACGGGAACGCATACTCGATGTCCGCGGTCCCGCAGCTGTAGTGGCTGAGCTCCTCGGCGGCGTGTTCCCGCAGCCGGACCCGCTCGCTTGCCAGCCCGAGCGACACGTACCAGCGGAGGCGGCGGTCGCGCCAGTACTCGTACCACCGCCGCGACTCCTCTGGTCGGCAGAAGAACTCAATCTCCATCTGCTCGAATTCCCGCGAGCGGTAGGTGAAGTTCCGGGGGGTGATCTCGTTGCGGAACGACTTTCCGATCTGGGCGATCCCAAACGGGAGCTTCACCCGGGCCGTGGCGAGCACGTTCTTGAAGTTGGTGAACATACCCTGGGCCGTCTCCGGTCGGAGGTAGGCCTCGCTCTCCGGGTCTACCAAGGCCCCGATGTAGGTCTTGAACATGAGGTTGAACTCCCGGGGTTCCGTGAGGTCGCAGTTCGTGTGCTCGCCGGGGCGTTTGGACGGCTTCTCCGGACACTGGCTCGTTTCCAGCTGGTCGGCGCGGAACCGCGCCTTGCAGCGGCGGCAGTCCACGAGCATGTCGTGGAACAGGTCGTAGTGCCCGCTGGCCTTCCACACCCGGGGGTGCATCACGATGCTCGTCTCCAGTCCGACCATCGCGTAGGCGGAGGGCATGCCGGGAGGGATGGTGGTGTCGTCGTGGCCCTGCACCATGTCCTGCCACCACGCTTCGCGCACATTGCGCTTCAGCTCGACCCCAAACGGGCCGTAGTCCCAGAACCCGCCGATCCCGCCGTAGATCTCGCTCGACGGGAAGATGAACCCCCGCCGCTTGCAGAGTGAAACTACCTTCTCCATCAGTTCGTTCTTCTCGGGCATGTTCGTTCCTTCTCTCCCCCGCGTCCGTCCGTGTGGAT
>JAGUVP010000138.1 GCA_020062805.1 Candidatus Bipolaricaulis sp. | reverse complement strand
TGTCAAGAGGAAGGTGAGGATCGCTGCCATTCCCAGTACGGAGACACAGCGCGTGGTCGCAATGGTTCGCGAACCGTTCCCCCAGCTTGTGGCTGCTGAGTCGGTTCTGGAAACAAGCCTCAATGATGTTGGAGGTGTTTTTCATCCCGCACCAGCTCTCCTGAACCTGGCCCGCATCGACAGAGGAGAGCGGTTTCTTCACTACCACGAAGGGATCACCAAGTCAGTCGCCAGGATTGTCGAGGGTATCGACGAAGAGAGACTGTCGATTTGCAGGGCGCTTGGAGTGCAGGCAGTCTCGGCCAAGGACTGGCTCAAGGAGACTTACGATGTGGACGGTGAGGATCTCTACGCGGCGCTGCAGAATCACACAGCCTATCGATACGCGCACAGCCCTCAACAGAAGGTAGAGAACCACTATTACTTGAACGAGATCCCGATGGAGCTCGTCCCTCTCTCCTCCATAGCTGAGGAGATCGGAGTACGAACACCCTGTATCGACGCTGTGATCGCGTTGCTGTCACAACTGCACCAGAGAGACCTGCGCGTCGAAGGCAGAACTGCTGATCGTCTTGGGCTAGCGGGCCTGACTGCCGCTGAGATCCTCAAGAAGGCCAAGGGGAGGTGAGAGGCGAACTCAGCGGTTCTTCCTGGTACGCGGCGCGGTGTTGTCCGAAAAGGAGGCCTGTTATGAATACCAGATGGAAGTCCAGTCGCGCGATCTTCGTGCTGGTGGCTGTGCTCGCAGGAGTGCAGCTGACGGGTGCAGTTGCAATTGCTTCCAGCTCAGGGTCAAATGTGCTCCGCATGGCGCTCAAGTACGCGGACATCAGGTCGCTTGATCCGCACTACGGCACAACGACCCCTGACAGGATCGTAGTTGATATGATCTTCAACGCCCTGGTCCGCTACGCACCGGGCAATATCGACCCGGATGCTATTGAGCCAGACTTGGCAACAGAGATACCCACGCCAGTTGTTCTCCCGGACGGAAGACAGGAGTGGGTCTTCATGCTGCGCGAGGGGATCCTCTTCCATCCGCTTGGTGGTGCCACCTCGACGGAACTCACGGCCGAGGACGTTGTCTACTCGCTGACCAAGGCTGCCGACCCAAACCGCTCCGCCTACTCGGGTGAGTACCGTGGGATGGTGTTCGAGGCAGTGGGGCGGTACACAGTCAGGATCATCCTGGCGGCTCCCCTATCTCCCGCCCTGTTCCTTCCGAAGGTCGCCAACTACAGCGGCGGGTACATCGTGTCGAAGCCGGCCGTCGAGAGCATGGGGGATCAGGCCTTCAAGACAAACCCTGTCGGGACCGGGCCCTTCATGTTTGGCGCGTACAAAGCCATGGAGGAGATCACACTTGTTGCCTTCGCTGACTACTTCCGTGGTCGTCCCGCTCTCGACGGTGTCGCAGTCAAGTTCATGCCTGACGCTACGAGCCGGGAGCTCGGACTCCGCAGCGGCGCGCTTGACGTCATTGAGCTTCCAACCGATCAGACGTGGGCCGACAGAGTGAGCGCTCTTCCGGGAACTCGAGTTGACGTCTTCGGACCCGGCGAGATCATGTGGATCAACTTCAACCTGAGCAAGCCGCCGTTCAACAGTCTTCTAGTCCGTCAGGCAGTAGCATACGCACTCGATCGGCAGACGTTTGTGGACTTCCTTGGGTCTGACGTTAGTTCGCCTGTCTACTCGATCGTACCAGAGGGGTACCTCGCGGGTGCACTGACGGCGGCGGAGGTCGATGCGGCAGGGCTCCTCTTTGGGGTTGACCGAGCCAGATCGATCGATCTTCTCCGACAAGCGGGGTATCCGAATGGGTTCAGAGTCGATGTCATCACATCCGACAGCATCACCTATCGGACATGCTACGATCTTGTCCAGAACCAGCTCCAGGCGGTAGGTATCCAACTCGAGGTCAGGATCGTGGAGCACTCAACGTATCACTCGATGATCCGTGATGACCTAAGCTCATTCGTGATCTACGGCGCGTGGCGCCCCAATGCCGATGCCTTCCTTACGCGTTTCTTTCACTCTGACTCGATAGTCAAAACGGGACCCAAACCGGACACGAACTTCTCTCACTACGATGCGATCGACCAAGAGATCGTGGATGCCCGGGTAGCGCTCGACCCAGCTGTGCAGGAGTCGCTCTGGAAGGATGCCCAGCTGAAGATTCTGCAAAACATGGCTGCCTATACGTTGTACATGATCAAGTACGTGTACGGTGTCATGGAGCGAGTCGATTGGGGCTATGAGCTTCAGTCGAGTCTCACGACAGGGCCACAAGTAACGGAGCGAACCAGACTCGTCGACTAGAGAGGTTCAGGAGCGGGTAGAAGGAGAACGTTGGTGGCCATGCGTTCTCCTTCTATCCCTCGAAGACGATGCTGTAGTCGAGCACGATTCGGCGGGGACCGAGGCTTCACATGCAACGGGGTTGACGAGCGTGACGACTAGAGGTGTCAAGAACCCGCTTGTGGAACTGAACCTGGACCGCGCACGGCGCAAGAGCTGCCCGCCTTCCCTCCCAGGAGGATGGTGCATCCATCTTGAGGGGGGTGCGGGTGGTTGACCGGCGCGGATACTGGAGGGGACAAGGAGACAGCTTGAAGCTAGAGGAGGTGCTACTGACGTGAGAGCCGCCAGTTACGAACCACGTGAGGCGCTGCCGATAGGCGATCTGTCGCAGTTTGCTCGCTTCCTCTGTCATTTCGATCTACAGGACGTTCCCGGCGATGCTGTGTCCAAGGCGAAGGTGTGTCTGCTGGATGCTCTGGGATGCATGATCGCGGGTGCCCAGACAAGGACGGGGCGCATCGCCCGGGACTACGCTGGCCGCGGAGTCCAGGAAGGCGAAGCCTCCTTGACGGGGTGCTCAAGGCGCGTTCTGGTTCAGAATGCGGCATTCGGGAACGGAGTGATGGCCTCAGCTCTCGATGCAGATGATGGGCACCGGCAGGCAACAGGGCACCCCGGAGCGGTCATCATCCCGGCCGCTCTAGCCGTCGCTGAGTCGACCGGAGCATCCGGTTCGCGGTTGGTGGAGTCTCTGGTCTGCGGCTACGAAACCGCTATCCGGATCGGAGCAGCGCTCTTCTCCAGCAGTGGGGTTCTCAGAGGATCCGGGCACTGGGGAAGTGTGGGTGCCGCTGCGGCCTGTGGCAAGATCCTTGGGCTGGACGAGGCGAAGATGACGGCCGCGCTCGGCATAGCATCCAGTTCCGCCCCAGCAGCCCCGCCAAAGATACTTAGAGAGGGGGAGAACTGGCCGATGACGAAAGAGTGCGTCGGCTGGGGTTCCAATGCAGGCGTTTCGGCATCTCTTCTCGCGCAGCAAGGCTTCTCCGGGCCTACGCTGCTGAGAGGGATCCAAGAGGACGCGTGTGACGATCTTGGCGTTGTCTTCCGGATACGAGATGTGTACTTCAAACCATATCCGAGCTGCAGATGGACTCATCCCGCAGTCGATGCCGCACTCGAGTTGAAGAGACGGTGGGACATCGCCGGCGAGGATGTTGCCGCAGTCTGCGTATCGACTTTTGCACGAGCTGGTCTGCTCTCCTACATTAGGCCGAGAACGGTGGAGTCTGCGCAGTTCAGCATCCCGTTCACCATAGGGGCAGCCCTTGCGTTGGGCAGTGTGTCAGTACACGAGCTGACGGAGTCACAGCTGGACAACCCCGCGATCCTTCATGTAGCTGAGAGAGTTCGGATAGAGCACCGAGCGGAGTTCGATGCCCTGTTCCCGGAGGCGATCCCTGCGGAAGTCACTGTCACACTGCGCGATGGAGCCCGGTTCGCCGCACGAGTCGATGTTCCCAAGGGGAGTCCAGGGAATCCTATGGACCTAGAGGCGATCCTTGCCAAGTTCCGGGAACTCGCAACGTACGGCAAGGTGAGTAGTGAGCAACAGGGACGTATCGTGCGCGCGGTGCTTCAGGCTGAGAGTGCAGAGGATCTATCGGACATAACGGGTCCACTGCGCGGAGAGTGAGGAGGCTCTGTGGTTCATGGTCAACGTGAAGCTCTCTTGAGGTGCGGAGAGGGATGATCGCCTTCGTAGTCAGACGCGCTCTTCTCGTTGTCCCGACCGTGCTCGTCGTGGCAACATGCGTGTTCCTCCTGCTTCGTTTCGCGCCTGGCGACCCGGCTGTGGCAATCCTCGGGGATTTCGCCACGCGAGAGGCGGTCGAGGCTCTTAGAGCGAAGATGGGACTCAATCAGCCGCTTTGGCGTCAGTACGTCGACTTCATTGGCCGATTGGCGCAAGGGGATCTTGGCAGTTCGCTCGTTACCGGAGCACCGGTGTCAGCTCAGGTGGCGAGAGCTCTCCCGCATACGATCGCTCTAACGTTGGCAGGAATGGTGATTGGGTTGGTGGCTGGCCTGCCCTTGGGGATCTTGAGCGCCCTGAGGAGGAACACACTGATGGACTACCTGTCGAGAACGATATCGTTGGCAGGGCTTTCTGTGCCTGGGTTCTACGTCGGGATTCTGCTGATGCTTCTCTTTGGGGTGCACTGGAAGATCTTCCCCGTAGTCGGTGCCGGTAACCCGGGTGATCTGGGGGACGTTCTGCGCCACCTCTTCCTCCCTGCGCTCTCTCTGGGACTCCTGATGATGGCTTACGTAACTAGAAGTGCTCGCTCAGCGATGCTCAACGTTCTTCAGGAGGACTTCCTGAGAACGGCAAGGGCGAAGGGGCTAGCAGAAGTGGCTGTGCTCTCGCGACACGCCCTCAGGAACGCACTCGTCCCGACGATCTCTGTGGTCAGCGTCTATGTGATCGTACTGATCGGAAGTTCCGTGATGACAGAGATCGTCTTCTCCCGGCCTGGCCTCGGCAAGTTGATGGTTGATGCCACGCAGCGCCGAGACTACACCACCATTCAGTCTGTGATGGTTGTCTACGCAGCGATCGTCGCAATCGTGAACGCTGTTGTCGATGTGGTCTACGGGTTCATCGACCCACGAGTGAGGTACGACTGATGCGCACCAGGGGCAGAACGTGGGCAACGTTCACGAAAAACAAGAGCGCTCTTCTTGGGGGATGCACAGCTGTTCTGGTTGCTCTTGTGACGATCCTGGCGCCGTTCATCGCACCCCACGATCCGTTTGCGATGGACGCCAGGAACTACCTTGCTTCCCCCGGAGGCAGACACCCTCTCGGCACCGACCGGTACGGAAGAGATACTCTCTCTCGGATTCTCTGGGGGGGTCGGGTGAGCCTCGCTGTAGGGCTTTCCGCCGTCGGGATTGGCATGTGCCTCGGCACATCACTAGGCCTGATCGCAGGGTACAGAGGCGGGCTGCTGGACCTCGCGATCATGAGGGGAGTTGATGTCCTGTTGTCCTTCCCTGGCCTGATCACAGGACTGATGGTCATGGCCATTCTCGGTCCAGGCCTAGTCAAGCTGATTGTCACAATAGGCATCGTGCTAACGCCACGCTTCGCCCGAGTTGCCTACGGACCAACGCTGGTGTTACGCGAGAGGGACTTCGTGGCGGCTGCCAGGTCGATTGGCTCCCGTGGCTCCAGAATCGTCATCTGCCATCTGCTGCCGAACATCCTTGGTGAAGTGCTTGTCATGGGCACTCTGTGGACAGGAACAGCCATAATCTACGAGGCAAGCCTCAGCTTCATCGGCCTCGGGATCTCGCCCCCAACACCGACATGGGGGAACATGATCAAAGATGGAGTCCAGTTTGTGACCTTCTCTCCATGGCTATCGATCTTCCCTGGCCTCGCTATCCTGATCACGGTCCTCTCGCTAAACATGCTTGGGGACGGCATTCGCGATGTCACTGACCCGAAGCTACAGGTCTGAAGATCCTGCTCGCGAGCGTCCGCGACGGCAGCCCTCTGTGACGAGAGGTCCTGACCTGTCCTCACAGGCCGGTCTACCTGCAGGGCTAGACCAGGCCACAGTGCGGATTCTCCGGTCTTCGGTCCTCCCCGAATCCTGGTCTCTTGCCTCACCCGGTGGCGTACGCAGATCAAAAGAGGAATAGGGGGCATTGGCGCGGCTTGCTTATTGGGCAGGCTCCTATCGGGAATCGTCCGGAGCGGCCGAGAGATGCCGCGCACAGGCAAGCCGCAGGTCGGCGTCCGCGGAGCGGTACCCTGTTCCCACCAGGAGCCGCCCCGCAGAGGGATTCCCTTGCGCTCGGTTTCGGGCATTGCGGGCATCAGCGGAAAGGACGCGGGGCGGAACCGGCAAGGGCTTGGAATAGCGGGTCGATGTGGGACGGGGACATGGACTCCCCCTCAGGTGTTGGGGTGTCTGGGTCTGCAGCCGGCCCGGCGGCCTCCTCCTTGTCCGATGAGAACACGTAGGCGATGGCGAGCGGGGTGCTCACAAGCGCAGCGACCATCGCCGCTCTCCACCCGTCCAGCAGACCTGCGGCTACAACGAGCACAGCCTCGATGGATGTCGCGGCAGCCGCTCGACGGACGTCCGCGGACTGAGCCTCCCGCCACTCACGGATGCCCGTGTGTGAAAGAGGGGCAACAGGGATCCCGTACCTCGCACTTAGGCCAGCCAACACCGACGGATCCAGGCCGCCAAGGAAGGAGTACCCACCAGGGACTCGATCGCTGTTCAAGTCGTGATCGCGGTGAGCATCGCCTGGAGGTACATGATCGGACGATGCGTCCTCGTGAAAGGGGGGCATTCGCTGCGCCGGTTCCTCCCATTGCCCCGCTTTCTGCCCCTCTTCTTGCGCCTCTCCCGTGCGCTGGTTTGGTGCGTCGACCGGCCAGCGCCGCGAGCGCAGCGCCTCCTCGGCAAGGGAACGGTCGACGGCGTACATCGAGACGCGACCTCGCCCGCCCCGGGTCTCGACTGGGGTCAAGATCCCCACCTCGCACAGTCGCCGGACCATTCTCACAACGGTTGATCGGTCCACGTGCAGGCTTCTAGCCACCTCATTGTTGGCCTCTGCCCAGGTACGGCTTCCGTCTGCAGTAGCCTTGACGATCCTCCGGATGAGTTGCTCGGCGGTATGAGGCAGTACGCAGTTGTCTTGGGGGAGGCGCTTCCTGCCATGCTTGCGCGACCGGTCGACCCGCTCTGCCATGTGTTCAACCAGCCCTGTCCCCTCTCGATCGGCGACTAGCTGAGGGGTCACTGAGAACCTCCCCGTTCCTGGCCGTCTTTCGGACGGCGCGGTGGAGGGCTGCTGCTCGAGTCGCCCGGACCACCAGACGAGCCTTCCCCCGTTCCGCGTTCGGAGAACGCGATCAGATCGGGCGGGAGCTCAAGACGCGGCCCCGTTCCAAGGTAGTGGACCAGGGCGTAGACCACGACACGGGGATCCAGCAAGCATCCCCGTGGGTCTCCTTTTCTCTACTCGCCGGAGTTCTACCGCAGCCGCACTCCGAGGTAGTACGGCCAGATCACAAGCGCGAGGATCGCCTGCCACCACAGGAGCTTCGTGAACGCCAGCGTGAACAGCCAACCCGCGAACCAGAACATCCCCGCGAACTCGCCCTTCACCCGTGTCTTCCCCTCTGACATGTTCCCTCCTTGCCGCCCATTGTAGCGACTCGCAACCGGCGGCCCAAACCGCGTCACCGAAGCCTCACCCCAGGAGAAGGGTCCCCGCTGCCAAAGCAGCCACTGCCAATAGCACGGCGACCATCCCGTTGGCCAGCTTGAGCCTGGGCAGAACCGGACTCGCGCTCCGCACGATGCGGTGCACCCCATAGCCCGCGACGAGGGTAGCCCCGACGATCGCCCACTCCCACGGGTTGCGCACCGTGGGCACGAAGAAGAACCCCCACGCGCCGAACGCGCTCAGTGCCAGGATAAGGCCCACCACCCCTGCCTCCGCGCCCCGTTTCGGGCCGCGGGAGCGCAGGAGCGGGAGGACCTTGGAGAACGCCGCCGCTGTGCCCACGGAGAGGGCCACGATCAACCC
Organism: Candidatus Bipolaricaulis sp.; assembly: GCA_020062805.1. Lineage (GTDB taxonomy): Bacteria > Bipolaricaulota > Bipolaricaulia > Bipolaricaulales > Bipolaricaulaceae > Bipolaricaulis. The sequence goes on along the minus strand of JAGUVP010000138.1, from coordinate 1,522 downwards.
TTTGGCAAGAGGGGAAAGGCCTGCCGACAGGGCGCCCTTGGCAGCGAAACCGGCCAGCGGGGGAAGCCCGACAATCGCCCAACTCCCCACCGCCAGCCCTAAGGCCACTCCCCACGAGAGGTTTCCCGCGAGTTGGTCGAAGGTCCGCTCACCCCGTTCCTCGATCGCCGCGCCGGCGGCCAGGAACAACAGGCCCTTGTACAGCCCGTGGGCGATGAGGAACAGCGTCGCCCCGAACGCCGCCGCGCCCCCCACCCCGAACCCGATCAGCATGTAGCCGAGCTGCGAAACGGTCGAGAACGCAAGGAACACCTTGAGGTCCGGTTCCCACAGAGCGTAGATCATTCCTCCCAGACCGGTGAACAGGCCGAGAACAGCGAGGATCAGCCCAATGGGAAACGCCTCGGCGAGGCGGGCCAGCGCGACCACGCCCATCTTCGCCACCACCGAGGACAGGATCACGGATACGCCGGTCGGGGCGTGGCCGTGGGCGGGCGGCAGCCACAACCCGAACAGGAACACGCCTGCCTTCACGGCTGCCCCCATGACGAGGAGGCTCACACCCACCGCGAGAGGGGGATGGGAGAGGTTGGGAGCGATCTCCGCGATCCGGACGAGGGATAGGGTACCGAGTTCGCCGTACACGAGCCCGATTCCGAGAAGGTAGACGAGCATCCCCAACGCGGAGAGGAGGAGGTAGCGGAGCGCCGCCCACGTGGCCCGCGGCTTCCGGTCGTAGGAGATGAGAACCACGGAGAGGAGGGAGCCGAGATCGAGCAGAACGTACAGGTTGAACAAGTCTCGCGAGAGGACGGCGGCCAGACACGTGCCCACGAGCAGCGTGACCAGGCCGTGAAAAGTGGTGGAACGGTGCCGCTCGTGCCACCACACCGCGGCGTGCACGAGGGGAGCCAACGCCCAGAACGCGACGGCGAGGGTGTCCCCGGCGAGGGGGATCCCCCACGGGGAGCCTCCCAGCACCTCGACGGAGAACCCCGGCGCCCAGGACAGGAGCGAGCCCCACGCTCCGATCATCGCGAGGAGCGCGGCCAGCCTTCCCGCGCCGAGGATCCCGGCCACCCCCAGGCCGAGGTAGAGGAGGACCCCTGCCAGGGCCGCGGTCACGAGATCCCCTTCTGCGTGTGGAATCCCATCGCCCTACAGCCAACCTAGCGTGACCAGACCCGCGACCCCCACCGCTCCCACGAGCAGGCTCACCACGGCCCAGTCGAAGTCCCACCGGGGGAGGCGGGGATGGATCCGCCGCAGCCCGAGGTACGTGCCGTACCCAGCCGCCACGATCAGGAACGCCTCGCCCCACGCGCGTAGGTTGAGAAGCCCGGAGACGAGAACCGTTCCTCCGAGTCCGAGGCCCAGCACGGCTGCGGCGAGGACCGGGAGTCCGCCGACCAGACCTCCCTCCTTCGGCCGGAGCAGGGGGATGAGCTTGGAGAACGATGCTGCGGTGCCGAGGCCGAGCGCATAGAAGAGCGCCTTGGCCCACGCGGGCGCGCCCTGAGCG